>CACLGQ010000055.1 GCA_902606555.1 uncultured Bacteroidota bacterium | reverse complement strand
TTTTTACATGCAATAAGTATGATATTAACACTTGTTACATTATTAATTAATATCATCTTAATTACTAAATGGAAGTATTAATTTTTTTAAAATGAAAGAAGAATTTCAAAAATACATAGACTATCACAAAGAAAAAGGGGGAACTGGTAAGCTTTTTAAGTTTGAATTTATTGATTATTCTATTGGATTTTTAAAGCTTAAAGCTTCATTCAATGCCAAGACTTTGAATCCTGTTGGAACTGTTCAGGGAGGGCAAATTAATTCTATGCTTGATGATATTACAAGCTTGCTTTTAATTTATGAATCGAAAGGTACTATTTACCCTAACTCAACTAATCTTCATAGTATTCATCACAGGCCAATTTTTGAAGGTGAAGTAATTGCAACCGCAGAAATAATCAAAAAAGGTAAAACAATTGCAACAATTAAAGGGGAGGCATTTTCGAATGATGGTAAATTAGCAGCCACTTTAATTCATAGTGCTGTAATAATGAAAAGTGAGTAAGTTAAATTTATTCGGAAAAAAACTTGAGACTTGTAGTAATAATCCATTAACTGGGGCATACAGAAATGGTTGTTGTGAAACTGGACCAAATGATGTTGGGACCCATACCGTTTGTGCAATTGTAAATGATGAATTTTTAAAATTTTCAAAAAAAATGGGTAATGATTTAACTAAAGAATATCCACAATATAATTTTAAAGGCTTAAAAGATGGAGATAAATGGTGTTTGTGTGTATCACGTTGGATTGAAGCACATGAAGCCGGTTGTGCCCCAAAGATTATTCTTGAGGCTACAAATTTAAAAACTCTTGACTACGTTTCCTTTGAAACATTACTTGAATATAAGTATTAAAAAAACCCTTAATACTTTCATATACTAAGGGTTTCAAATCTAAATTAAACAAAAATTATTCTGGCATTATCACACTATCAATTACATGAATCACTCCGTTTGTACCTACTACATCCGTGGCAATTACCTCGCTCATATTCCCATTTTTATCTTCTAAAAAAATCTTTCCTGCTTTTGATCTAGCTATAAAAGTTTGACCATTCAAAGCTGTAAGCTTTGCTTTTCCATAACCATCTTTTAAAGCTTTTGCGACATCGCTAGCCATCAACTTACCAGATACAACATGATATGTTAATATATTTGAAAGTGATTCAACATTTTCAGGTTTCAATAAGCTACCTAAAGTTTCAGAATCAATTTTTCCGAACGCATCGTTATTAGGAGCGAAGACTGTAAAAGGTCCCTCACCACTCAAGGCTCCAACTAAATCAGCTGCTTTTAAAGCAGTTACTAAAGTTGAAAAATCTTTGTTTGATGCAGCTGCATCAACAATAGTTTGAGAAGAAACTGATAGGGTTATAAATAAAGCTGTTATACTTAAAATTAAATTTTTCATTTTTATATATTTTATTTGAAACTTGAATTAACCAAAATTGATGCCATTCAATAAAAAAAGTCAAGAAATAAAATAATTTGAATAATTAATTTCTAATCTGTTTGAGTAAAGATGCCGCAAGCTTATTTATATTTTCAAAATATGGATTACGAGAAGTTACATTTGAAAGTATTATAATTCCATTTTTATTATTTACATCAACTATCATCATAGATGAGTAACCACCAGTGTTTCCACCATGGCGATACGTTTTCTTTTTATTTGATTTTGGTTTTTCTATAAACCACCCTAGACCCATACCTAAGCCAGTATTTATTTTATATGTTTGTTTTCTTAGTAGCTGTAATTCTTTATCCGTTTTATCAAACTGAGCTATTATATATTTTACCATATCTTCCGCATTTGATAAAATTCCACCAGCTGGACCAAATACCTGCAAATCCCAATTTGGGACTTCATTCCCTTGGCTATTCAACCCTTTCACTAATAAATTACTTACTTTCTCTTTTTCAAAAGTAGTATTGTTCATTTTATATTTAGAAAATATATACTCATTAAACATTGACTTATAATCTTGGTTATCTATTTTACTTAAAGTATAGCCAATCA
>CACLGQ010000054.1 GCA_902606555.1 uncultured Bacteroidota bacterium | reverse complement strand
AATAACTATTCATCCAAGGCCTGATGAAAGACATGTAAGATATCAGGATGCAATAAATCTCAAAGAGTTTGTATTTACTGAGCTCAATATTGAAGGTAATCCAGTAGATAAATTTGTAGATCTTGTCCTGAAAGTTAAACCATATCAAGTTACATTAGTGCCAGATGCTGAAGATGACTTAACCTCAAGTGCTGGTTGGGATACCAAAAAAAATTATAAATATCTGAAAAGTATCATTGAAGTTTTTAGAAAGAATAATATTAAAACATCAATATTTGTTGATCCGAATCTGGAGTCAGTTGAATATGCAAAAAAAACCAATTGCGATGCAATAGAACTTTACACAGAATTGTACGCGAAAAACTTTAAGCATAAAAAAACTGAAACTATAAAGCTATACAGTGAATGTTCAAAGCTTGCAAATAAATTAGGTTTGATGGTTAATGCTGGTCATGATCTTAATTTAGAAAATATTAAATATTTTTCTCAAAATATGCCTTTTCTGAACGAGGTATCAATTGGTCACGCCTTAATTAGTGAGTCTATTTATTTAGGCATTGAAAATGTAATCAACTTATATATAGATAAATTAAGTTGATGATTCTAAATAGTAAAGTATTAGGCTCAAGCAAAAAGAAAATTATAATACTTCACGGCTTTTTAGGCTCTCTTGATAACTGGATCACCTTTTCTAAAAAAATTTCTGAAAATAATTTTGAAGTTCACTTAATTGATCAAAGAAACCATGGAAAAAGTTTTCATTCAAATGAATTTAATTATGAATTAATGGTTAAAGATCTACATGAATATATATCCAAATATAATATTAATAGTGTATCAATAATTGGTCATTCAATGGGTGGCAAGACTGCAATGTTATTTAGTTTAATTTATCCTGATCTAGTGGAAAAACTTATTGTTGTTGATATACTGACTGTTAGTTATAATAAAAGTTATGATATGATTTTTGATTCCCTATTAAGTATAAATCTTGAAGAAATTAAATCAAGAAATGAATTTAATCTATACTTAAAAAAATATTTTGACGATGATGGATTTATTTTGTTTCTATCAAAAAATTTAAAGAGGTCATCGAATGGAAGTTTTAAATATAAATCCAATATTAAGGTTTTACAAGAGACATATTCTAATGTAACTTCTTCAATCTGTTATCATAAAGAATACGGAAAGGAAGTTCTATTTATAAAAGGTGAAAATTCAGATTATATAGATTCAAAAAATTTAAAGATTACATCTAAACTATTTCCTAATTATAAGTTAACTGAAATCAAAAATGCTGGACATTGGATTCACCATGAAAATCCAGATGATTTTTTTTCAATATGTTTAAATTATTTATAAACTAAATTTGTTGCTGCAAACTTCAAAAAATATTACTTTTGAGCGCTATTTTGACAAATGAATATCGATTTAAAAAAGAAAAATAAAGAATTATCTATAATCACTCTTGAAATTTCAAGTCAAGATTATAACGACAAAGTAGAATCAATCTTAAATGATTATAAGAAAAAAGCTAATGTTCCTGGATTTAGAAAGGGTTTTGTTCCATTAGGAATGATAAAAAAACAATATGAATTACCTGTAAAAGTCGATGAAATTAACAAATTAGTTCAAAGTGAATTATCAAAGTATATTTCAGAAAATAATCTTTCAATTTTAGGAAATCCTATTCCAAGTGAAAATGATGATATTGATTGGAAAAAAAACGATATAATATTGAATTTTGATATAGCTCACAAACCATCCTTTAAATTAAATTATAAACTTAAAAAACCAATAACTCATTATCAAATACTTGCTGATGACTTAATGATAAAAAATCAAATTGAATCATATCAAAGTCAGTATGGTAAATTAATTTCTGTTTCAAAAATTGAAGATAATGTTAATGTTATTGGTAATTTTTCGTCAGAAGAATTAGATTTTAAAAAAGAGGCTAATTTTTTAGCATCTCAGCTTTCAAAGACTACTTTCAAAAAATTTTTAAAACTAAAAGTTGGTCAGGAGATAAAAATAAATCCAAAGGAAGCTTTTGAT
>CACLGQ010000053.1 GCA_902606555.1 uncultured Bacteroidota bacterium | reverse complement strand
ATGATTTTTTTAATAAACACTGCAAAAATCTAAAAACTACGGATAGAAATGTTCTTATTTTTAGATTTATACAATATATAGAAAGACAGGTTGTTTTATTTGATGCCATTGAAGATGCATCATTTGCGGAAATTCATAACATGAATGGCATAGGAACGCTAAGAAATATGAAAGAGATTAGTGAAAATTCTAATTCAAAATTGGAGTTATCAAACTTACTAAAAAGAATTAAAATTAAACCAGTATTAACAGCCCACCCAACTCAATTTTATCCAGGTTCCGTGCTTGGAATTATTACTGATTTATCAAAGGCTATAAATGATAATAATTTAAGTGAAATAAAAGGTCTCTTAGCTCAACTTGGAAAAACACCTTTTTTTAAGAAAATTAAACCTACCCCTTATGATGAGGCAGTCAGTTTAACTTGGTATTTAGAAAATATATTTTATAATTCTATTTCAAATATTCAGAAATATATTAAATCTAATATAGGAGATAAAAATTTTGTTAATCATGATTTAATTACCCTTGGCTTTTGGCCTGGAGGAGACAGAGATGGGAATCCTTTTGTAACTAATGAAATAACAATTAAAACAGCATATAAGTTACGTAGTGACATTCTAAAAAATTATTATAGAGATGTAAGAAAATTGCGTAGGAGATTGACTTTTAAGAAAATTGAAGAAATTATTATTGACGTTGAAAATAGATTATACAGAAGTATGACAAGAGATGTAGTAAAACCTAGTATTTCATTAGACGAATTAAAGGACAAATTGAGATATGTTAAAAATCAAATTGAAAAAAAACATGAATCTTTATTCGTTGATCAAGTACAAGACCTAATTGACAAAATAGATATTTTTGGTTATCACTTCGCCTCTTTGGATATAAGGCAAGATTCAAGTATTCATGACAAAGTATTCTACAAGATTCTGACCTTAATTTTTGATAGAAACACAGCTAATAAATACAAATTAATGAATGATGATGAAAAAATTAGTTTTATATCAAAAGTAAATTTTGCAAATAAAAAAAAATTATACTCTGACAAGGATCTAAGCAACACTCTAGGATCAATTGAAGCAATGAAATTAATACAAAAATCTAATGGAGTTGATGGTTCTCACAGATATATAATTAGTCATAATCAATCCCCTTTAAATATTCTTGAGGTTTATAATATGTTTTTATTTAATGGATGGACACAACCCTCTGTAGATATTGTACCATTGTTTGAAACTATCGATGATTTGAAAATTTCCGAATCTGTCATGGATAAGGTTTATAAAAATAAATCTTACAAAAATCATTTAAAAAGAAGAAATAAAAAACAAATTATTATGCTTGGTTTCTCAGATGGAACAAAAGATGGAGGTTATTTCACAGCAAATTGGAACATCCTAAGGGCTAAAGAGGGACTTATTCGCGTATCAAAAAAACATGGTATTGAAGTTAAGTTTTTTGATGGCAGGGGAGGTCCACCAGCAAGAGGAGGGGGCAATACTCATCAATTTTACAGTTCAATGGCTGGAATTATTGACACTCAGGTTATTCAGTTAACAATTCAGGGCCAAACAATAAGTTCAAATTTTGGCACTGTTGATTCCTGTCAATATAATCTTGAGCAATTAATAAGTTCTGCTGTTAAAAAATCAGACATAAAGCATCTAGAAGCTAATTTAAGCGATGTTAACAGAAAAACTATGGATAGGTTGTCAGAGCTGAGTTTTAAGGCTTATACGGATTTTAAAAATCATCCGAAGTTTTTAGGATATTTAGAGAAAATGAGTACAATCAAATATTATTCTAAAACTAATATTGGAAGTCGTCCATCTAAAAGACCATCTGAATCTGATAATTTTACTATTGATAATTTAAGAGCAATTCCATTTGTCGGAGGATGGAGCCAATTAAAACAGAATGTGCCTGGTTTTTACGGTTTGGGTACAGCATTGAATCATTTTAAATCAAACGGTCAGTTTGATAAA
This sequence comes from uncultured Bacteroidota bacterium, assembly GCA_902606555.1. Taxonomy (GTDB): domain Bacteria; phylum Bacteroidota; class Bacteroidia; order Flavobacteriales; family Flavobacteriaceae; genus Eutrophosalina. Next base: position 73 of record CACLGQ010000053.1, on the reverse strand, counting down.
ATTGAAAAACTTTATAAAGAGGTGCCTTTTTTCAGGACCCTAATCTCTAATTCTATGATGAGCTTAAAAAAAT
>CACLGQ010000052.1 GCA_902606555.1 uncultured Bacteroidota bacterium | reverse complement strand
TATACTGGCGACAGTATCTATTTTTTCTTTGAAACACCAAATTACAAGGTTCATCTAGGAAAATATAAATCTAAAATTGAGGCTCAAAAAAGTTTAAGGGAGGTGTCTAAAGTTTTTAAATCAGCATTCATACTAAAGCCAAATGTTAAGACTTAATCTTCTTCTTAACTTTTAGTTCAGTATAAAATTCAAGGGAATCTCCAACCTTAATATCGTTATAGTTTTTCAGTTGAATACCACAGTCATATCCTTTGGAAACTTCCTTAACATCATCTTGAAATCTTTTTAATGATGATAAAGTTGTTGTAGTTGTAACAATCCCATCTCTAATTAATCTAACATTTGATTTTCTGAAGACTTTTCCATCTAAAATCATACAACCAGCAATTGTCCCAATCTTTGATATTTTAAAAATCTCTCTAATCTCAGCGTTTCCAGAGATCTCCTCTTTTAAATCAGGCGATAACATTCCCTCCATCGCATCTTTTAAATCATTAATAGCATCATAAATAATCGAATAATTTCTTATATCAACATCTTCTTTATCAGCAATGCTTCTTGCATTTCCAGATGGTCTTACATTAAATCCAATAATTATAGCATCAGAGGCGGAAGCTAGTAAAACATCCGATTCTGTAATTGCTCCCACAGCTTTGTGAACTATATTGACATGAATCTCGTCAGTTGATAATTTCTCAAAAGAATCAGATAACGCCTCAACTGAACCGTCAACGTCGCCTTTAAGAATAATATTGAGTTCTTTGAATTCTCCAAGGGCAATTCTTCTTCCAATTTCATCAAGTGTAAGATGTTTTTGTGTCCTAACACTTTGCTCTCTAACTAATTGAGTTCTCTTTGAAGCTATCTGCTTAGCTTCTTTTTCATCAACAAAAACATTAAATTTGTCTCCGGCTTGAGGAGCACCATCAAGACCTAAAACAGAAACTGGCATTGAGGGTCCAGCAGAGTTAATTTGATTTCCTCTTTCATCATATAATGCTCTAACCTTCCCGCTGTACTGACCAACGAGAAAATAATCACCAACCAACAAGTTTCCATTTTGAACCAGCAAAGTAGTTATATAACCTTTCCCCTTATCAAGTCTAGCTTCTATAACAGATCCACTTGCTGATTTTTCGGGGTTTGCTTTTAACTCAAGTAGCTCAGCCTCTAGCATAATTTTTTCTAACAATTCCTCAACTCCTGTACCTTTCAAAGCAGAAATTTCTTGTGACTGAATCTTTCCTCCCCAGTCTTCGACAAGGATATTCATAGCTGAAAGCTTTTCTTTTATTTTGTCAGGGTTTGCAACATCTCTGTCAATCTTATTTATTGCAATAATCATAGGGACTCCAGCTGCTTGTGCATGGCTGATTGCTTCTTTCGTTTGTGGCTGAATATCATCGTCTGCAGCTATTACAATTACAACAATATCAGTCAATTGTGTCCCTCTGGCCCTCATCGCAGTGAATGCCTCATGACCAGGTGTGTCTAAAAATGTTATTTTATTCCCATTTTTTAATCCAACATTATAAGCACCAATATGTTGTGTAATACCACCCGATTCACCAGCTATTACATTTTCATTTCTGATATAATCTAATAGTGAAGTTTTGCCATGATCAACATGCCCCATCACCGTTACAATTGGAGGTCTGGGTTTTAAACTTTCAGGCGAATCATTTTCTTCTTGTATAGACTCCTCAATCTCAGCTGTAACAAATTCAACCTCATATCCAAACTCATCAGCAACCAAAGTCAATATTTCAGCATCAAGTCTTTGATTCATTGTAACCATAATACCAAGTGACATACATGCAGAAATAATATCATTACCAGAAACATCCATCATTGTTGCAATTTCTCCAACAGTAATAAATTCTGTTACCTTGATGACTTTTTTGTCAGCTTCAGTTTTTTCAATATCCTCCTCCGATCTTTTCTTATGAGTGTCTCTTTTTTCTTTTCTATACTTTGAAGCTCTTGATTTAGATGAAGTTTGAAGTTTTTCTAAGGTTTCCTTGATTTGCTTTTGAACCTCATTGTCGTTTGGAGCTAAAGGTGATAGCTTACTTTTAGTTGATCTAGAAATTTTAGTTTTTTCAATTATCGGGTCTTTTGATATTGTATCCTTGGCAATTCTTCTTCTTCTTCTTTTTGTTTTTTGATCATCATCTAACTTTGGCTCTTGCTTTTTAAAATTATCTAGATTTATAGTTTCACC
>CACLGQ010000051.1 GCA_902606555.1 uncultured Bacteroidota bacterium | reverse complement strand
AAATTTCATTGCTCTTACTGAGCTTTTTATTGCTGGAATATTACTCGGTGTCTCTTATGTTTATACAAAAAATCTTTGGTTTCCAATCGCACTTCATTTAAGCTGGAATTTCTTTCAAGTTATGTTTGGATTTAATGTTAGCGGTATTGATACTTATTCACTGATTGAATTTGAGATTTATGAAAACAATAATATCAACGGAGGTGACTTTGGTTTTGAGGGTTCATACCTATCAATTATGTTCTCGTTAATAATGATATTCTTATTATGGAGATATTATAAAAAATTTGTAGAATAAATTGATCATATTTTTTTAAATTGCATCCTTGTTTCAGTTAATTAAATTAGAATATAAATCTTTTTTTAGATCAGCCACTTTAGGAGGAAAAATAGCTGCTAAAATATTTATGTGGCTTAGCTACATTTATATTTTTTTTATGACAATTGGTTTAGCATTTATTCATGTATTTGATTTTATATATTACCAACTTTCTTAATATATATCTAAATAATAAAGATCGAGTTGTAATTGTATTGGGAGTTATTTTGGCCATTGTTTATGCTTTAGATTATTTTCAGATATTTAGTTTTAATCCTATTTCTGAGTGGATATTTTACATGTTTTATGAGGATAAAATATTAGTAATTATTCCGCTAATAATTTTAGCCTTTACTTATTACAGGGTAATTCAATTCTTTAAAAATAATTTTTTCATAGATACTGGTCTTAGAAAAAAAGTCATGGAAGCAAAGCAAGATAATCTGGATTTTTTAAATAGATTCGGAGATATGTCTACTTTTTTAAGAAATGATTTTAGACTTATTAAACGTTCTAAAAGAGCTAGAACAACAGCCCTTATGTCCTTATTATTTATTCTATATGGACTCATTTTTTTAGGTACTCAAGACTTGCTAGGTGATACGATTCTATTTTTTGGATACTTATTTTCAACAGGTGGATTTATTTTTAGCTTCTGTGCTTTGGTTCCTAGTTGGGATAGCCAGCATTATCCATTTATGATGTGTCAAAATATTAAATATGTCGATTATATAAAATCAAAGTGGTACCTAGGTAGTTTAGGCGTAATTATAGCTACTATTATTGCTTTACCAATCTATGGTTTTTTTGGATCAAACCACATTATTGCAGTCTTATCGTGTGGATTATTTAATCTTGGGGTTAATTCATATTTAACTTTGTGGGGTGGAGCATTTACAAAAGTCAAAATTGATTTGAATTCATTTAAAAATGCCATGGGAAACTCAAAGGCTTTTAATTCAAAAACATTATTGCTAACATTACCTCAAATGGTTCTCCCATTGGTTTTATACTGGGCTGTATCAACATTTTTTGGTCATACAGTTGGATGTATCTCAGTTGGATCAATAGGTATTTTAGGTATTCTTTTTAAGGACTTGGTATTAAACATTATAATAAAAACTTATAAAATTGAAAAGTACTCAACCCTTTCAGCATATAAGGAAACAAATTAGTTATGATAAAAATTAGAAATATTACTAAAACATACAATAAAGAAACTGTATTAAAAATAGATTATTTAGACATTAATTCAGGTCAAACGTTTGGACTTGTTGGAAATAATGGAGCAGGTAAAACAACACTATTTAGCACATTATTAGATCTTATTAAACCAACAACTGGCGAAGTTTTAAACAACGCAATAAATGTAAAAACTAGTGAAGACTGGAAAAGTTTTACTTCTGCGTTCCTTGATGAATCATTTCTAATTAGCTACTTAATGCCTGAGGAATACTTTTATTTTGTTGGGGAGCTAAGAAATTTTAATAAGGATAAAGTAGATGAATTTTTAAAGCAATTTGAGGATTTATTTAATGGAGAAATTTTGGGTGGTAAAAAATTTATTAGAGATTTATCAAAGGGTAATCAAAAAAAGGTTGGAATTATAGCCGCATTAATTGGCGATCCCAAGGTTGTTATTTTAGATGAGCCATTTGCAAACCTTGACCCAACTACGCAAATCAGATTAAAAAAAATTATTAAAAATTTATCTCAGCAAAAAGATGTAACTGTTCTTGTTTCAAGCCATGATTTACAGGATGTTACCGAAGTGTCTGAAAGAATTGTTTTATTAGAGAAAGGGTTAATAATCAAGGATATTAAAAAAACACAAAAGACATTAAAAGATCTTGAAAGCTATTTCAACAAAGAATAATACTTTCCCTGAAAAAATTTATCTTATTGTAGAGAAGGAATTAAAGCTCTTCTATTTTAATGCTTTTAG
>CACLGQ010000050.1 GCA_902606555.1 uncultured Bacteroidota bacterium | reverse complement strand
GTCAGTAGCAGTAAAAAATAATTTAAATAGTCAAGAAGAGCATCACAACCACAAAGAGACTTTTATCACAAAATGGATATTTAGCCAAGATCATAAGATGATTGCTAAGCAATACTTTGTTACTGGTGTAATTGTTATGGGAATAATAGGTGTACTTATGTCATTATTGTTTAGGATGCAGCTTGGTTGGCCTGAAGAATCATTTCAAGTATTTAAAATATTTTTAGGTGATAGGTGGGCTCCAGATGGGGTAATGGATCCAAATATATATTTAGCATTAGTAACTATTCATGGAACTATAATGGTATTCTTTGTTTTAACAGCAGGTTTAAGTGGAACCTTTAGTAATCTTTTGATTCCGCTACAAATTGGGGCAAGAGATATGGCATCTGGATTTTTAAATATGATAGCCTACTGGTTGTTTTTTGTTTCTAGTGTAATCATGGTAGCATCGTTATTTGTTGAAGCAGGTCCTGCAGCTGCAGGTTGGACAATATATCCTCCTTTGAGTGCACTTCCACAAACTCAACCTGGTTCAGGACTAGGTATGACTTTATGGTTAGTTTCAATGGCATTCTTTATTGCCTCCTCTCTTCTTGGATCTTTAAATTATATAGTAACCGTTCTGAATTTAAGAACTAAAGGGATGACATTTTTTAGATTACCATTGACTATTTGGGCATTTTTTATCACTGCAATAATTGGTGTTATTTCTTTCCCTGTTCTATTATCTGCCGCTCTGCTATTGATTATGGATCGAAGTTTTGGGACTTCATTTTTCTTATCAGATATTTTTGTTCAAGGAGAAGTTCTTCATTATCAAGGAGGTTCACCTGTTTTGTTTGAGCATTTATTTTGGTTTTTAGGTCACCCTGAAGTCTATATAGTTTTACTACCTGCGCTTGGTATTACATCTGAAATTATCGCTACTCATGCAAGAAAGCCAATATTTGGATATAGAGCTATGGTTGCATCAATATTAGCTATTGCATTTTTATCTACTATAGTGTGGGGTCATCATATGTTTATTACAGGAATGAATCCATTTCTTGGCTCTGTTTTTACTTTTACAACATTACTAATTGCAATTCCATCGGCCGTAAAAGCTTTTAATTATATTGCTACATTGTGGAAAGGTAATTTACAGTTAAATCCAGCCATGCTATTTTCTATTGGTTTGGTTTCAACATTCATCACTGGTGGTCTTACTGGAATTATATTAGGAGATAGTGCATTAGATATTAATGTTCATGATACTTATTTTGTTGTTGCGCATTTCCATTTAGTTATGGGTATTTCTGCGTTATATGGACTTTTTGCAGGTGTTTATCATTGGTTCCCCAGACTGTATGGAAGAATGATGAATAAGTCTCTTGGATACATACACTTTTGGATAACTGCGATTGGTGCTTATGGTATATTTTTCCCGATGCATTTTGTTGGTATGGCTGGTCTGCCTAGAAGATATTATACCAATACAGCTTTTCCATATTTTGATGATTTAGCTGATATTAATGTTCTGATAACAGTATTTGCCTTAATCACAGGCCTAGCTCAATTATTCTTTCTTTATAACTTTTTCCACAGTATGTACTATGGAAAAAAGGCTGATCAAAATCCGTGGAAATCTAATACATTAGAATGGACAGCACCAGTTGAACATATACATGGAAATTGGCCAGGAAAAATTCCACAAGTTTTCAGATGGGCTTATGATTACAGTAAGCCTGGAAAAAAAGAAGATTTTGTTCCCCAATCGGTTCCTATTGCCGAGGATGAGAGTATTACAGAACATTAGTTCTAACTATTTTCTAATGTCAATTGGTTAAAATATGTTTTAACTATATTTGATTATGAATGAAAATCTTGATCCATCTAAAGATAACTTTAACAGTGATGAATTAGAGATTGACAAGGCTCTAAGACCTCTCTCTTTTTCAGATTTTAATGGTCAAAAGCAGGTCATCGAAAACCTTAAGATTTTTGTCCAGGCTGCTAATGAAAGATCTGAGGCCCTCGATCACACCCTTTTACACGGCCCACCGGGTTTGGGTAAAACTACATTAGCTCATATTCTTGCAGAAGAACTTGGTGTTTCATTAAAAGTATCATCAGGCCCAGTTATTGACAAGCCAGGTGATCTCGCTGGTTTATTAACTAGTTTAGAAAGTAGAGACGTTTTATTCATTGATGAAATTCATAGGTTATCACCAGTTGTGGAAGAGTATTTATATTCAGCAATGGAAGATTATAAAATTGATATTATGATTGAATCAGGACCTAATGCAAGATCAGTCC
>CACLGQ010000049.1 GCA_902606555.1 uncultured Bacteroidota bacterium | reverse complement strand
ATTAGCCATTTCGTTTAAATTAAATGGATTAACAGTGACGGCTTCAAAAAGCTCCTTGGATGCCCCAGCCATTTCGCTTAATATCAAAACCCCATCTGAATCTACTCTTGTTGCAACAAATTCCTTGGCAACTAAATTCATTCCGTCTCGAACGGGAGTAATCATTGCAATATCAGAAATCATATACAAGTCTATTAAGTCCTCAAAATCCATTGTTCTGTAATAATACCATATAGGCGTCCAGTTTACTGTAGCAAACTTTCCGTTTATTCTTCCCACATACTCATCGGTCTCTCTTTTTAATTTTTTATATTCTGTAACATCAGATCTTGACGGAACACTCAACATAACTAATCTTACTTTTTCTAAATATTCAGGGTTTTGTTCTAAAAAAATTTCAAAGGCCCTAATTCTATTTATTATCCCCTTTGTGTAATCAAGTCTATCTATTGATAATATTAATTTACTATCGTCTGAAGATTTTTTATGTAAGTTTAATTGTATCTTAAAATCTGATTGTTGAGATTTTTTTTGCCTTTTGTGCAGTTTTGCAGCATCATGAAATTTTGCATAATCAATCCCCATCGGAAAAGTATTTACAACAACCTCTCTTGAGCCCATATTAATTCTATTAAAATCTACCTCATACTTGAGAATTCTTTTTACGGAGCTCAAAAAATGCCTTTGATAGTCGAATGTATGAAAACCAATTATATCCGAACCCAACATACCCTCTAGCAAATCTATTCTCCAAGGAAAAATTCTGAAAATCTCAAATGAAGGGAAGGGTATGTGGAGAAAAAACCCAACAGTCAAGTCAGGCCTTGCTTCTTTAATTAGTTTTGGAAGTAATAAAAGCTGATAATCATGAACCCAAACTGTACTATTTAATGTTGCGTTTTCAATAACCTTTTCACAAAACTTTTTGTTAACCTCTACATAAGAAATCCAGTCTTTTTCATTAAATTTTGCTAGTTCGATAAAATAATGAAATAGAGGCCATATACATTTGTTCGATAAACCAAAATAAAATTCGTCAATTTCTTTTTTGCTAAGCTCAACCTCAACAAGTCTATCCTTGTTTAGAGATTTCTTAATATATAATTTGTCTTTTTGAGTTAAATCATCAGATGAAATACCAGACCATCCAATCCACAATGAGTCATTCTTTTTATGAACTGAGTTAAGCCCAGTAGCTAAACCACCTGAAGATTGCTCAAATAAGAAAGAATTTTCTAATTTAGTTATATGTAATGGGAGTCTGTTTGAAACGATTACATTTTTTTTCATAATTGCATTGCGAATTTATTAAAAATGAAAATTAATGAATAAAGATAAGGGGTTAAACTATGGAATTATAGGGAATTGTAAATCCTCAGCATTGATTAATGAGAATTCCTCAATAGATTGGTGTTGTTTGCCTCAATTTGATTCTCCCTCAGTTTTTTGTAAAATTCTTGATCAAAATAATGGTGGAAGCCTTAAAATTGAATGCGAATCGAATTATAAAATCACACAAACCTATCTAGAGAAAACAGCAATTTTAATTACCACCTTTAAGTGCTCTCATTCAGAATTTGATGTTATTGATTTTATGCCAAGATTTAAAGAAGATGGCGAAGGCTTTTACTCTCCACCTGAAATACAAAGAATACTAATTCCAAAAATGGGCGAACCTAAACTAAAGGTTTTATATGACCCTAAACTTGACTATTCTAAAGGTCGCACCAAAAAATATCTAAAAAAAAACTTCATAGCAAGCGTTTTAGACAACGCTGTTTATGAGACTCTTTTTCTGTATTCAAACATCAATAAAAAAGCTATAATAAATAATGAACAAATTTGTCTTAACGAAATAAAGTTTCTAAACATATCTTACAATGAAAAAATTGAATTACCTACAATTCAAAAAGCATTACTTGAATATGAAAAAACCAAGGTGTACTGGTTAAATTGGTGTAATAACACTCCTTCATTTAAATTATATAATTCTGAAATAATACGAAGCGCTATAACTTTAAAGCTCTTAACATTTGAAAAAACCGGAGCAGTTCTAGCAGCTGCAACCACATCAATCCCAGAAACCATTGGAGAGGTTAGAAACTGGGATTATCGTTTTTGTTGGATAAGAGACGCTTCAATGGTCATAAAAATTATAGCGAAGCTGGGCCATCAAAGAATTGTAAAAAATTTCATTGACTTTATCGTAAACCTTATCCCAAATAAAAATGAAAAACTACAAATTATGTACGGCATTGATGGTCAAAAAACATTAAATGAAAAAACCTTAGATCATTTATCAGGATATAAAAACTCTAAGCCTGTAAGGATCGGTAATGCAGCGTACTTGCAAAAGCAAAACGACATTTACGGGATTTTAATGGATGCGATACACTTTCAAATAGATACATATAAAGACGATAATTATAAATATGAGGAGTTATGGTCAATTGTCAAATCTGTTGTTTGGGTGGTGAAAAAAAATTGGAAAAATCCCGATAAAGGTATTTGGGAGTTTAGAAATGAAGATCAGCATTTTACTTTCTCAAAAGTATTGTGCTG
>CACLGQ010000048.1 GCA_902606555.1 uncultured Bacteroidota bacterium | reverse complement strand
ATCTTTTTGATTTTTGGTTTGAATATTACAATTCAGTACCAAAAGGCTTTACAAGAGTTTTAGGAAAATTAGCTGAACTTTCTGACTCAGGAATTAAAATTTATTTTTTTGTAGGGAATCATGATTATTGGACTAGAGATTATTTTACAAAAGAAATTGGTATGGAAGTCATAAAAAAGCCTACTGAGTTTAAAATTAATAATAAGTTATTTTTTATCGGACATGGAGATGGTTTAGGGCCTGGAGATTTTAAATACAAATTCTTAAAGAAAATTTTCAGAAATCCACTGTTTATTTTTCTTTTTAGAATAAATTATCCATGGTTTGGTATTCCTTTAGGTAAATTTTTATCAAGAAAAAATAAAATTTTATCAGGTAACAATATAAAATTTTCATCAAAAGAAAATGAAATGTTGTACCATTTCTCTAAGCAACAACTAAAGAGAAAACATTATGATTTCTTCATATTTGGACATAGGCATTTGCCATTAAAAATTGAATTAGATAATAATTCATACTATTACAACACAGGTGATTGGATTAATCATTACTCCTTTCTTCATTTTAAAGATGATTCACTTGAACTTAAATATTTCAAAAATTAAAATTTGATTGAAACTAATAAAATCAGCTATGAGAAGGCTATTTTGATAGGAATAATCAATAGTGTTCAAAGTGAAACAATTGTAAATGACTATTTAAATGAATTATCATTTTTAACTGAAACTGCCGGTGGTCATGTATCTAAAAGATTTATACAAAGGGTTGATAAACCAAACTCAAAAACCTTTATTGGATCAGGTAAAATAATTGAAATTCAAAACTATTGTATTAAAAACGATATTGGTTCAGTCATTTTTGATGATGAGTTGTCGCCTACCCAACAATTAAATTTAGAAAAGATTTTACGTTCAAAGATAATTGATCGAACAGGTTTAATTTTAGATATTTTTGCACAGAGAGCAAAAACTAGCTATGCTAAAAATCAAGTAGAATTAGCTCAATATCAGTATTTAATGCCAAGATTGAAAGGATTATGGACTCACCTTGAAAGACAGAAAGGGGGTATTGGTATGAGAGGACCTGGTGAAACTGAAATCGAGACAGATAGAAGGATTGTTCGTAATAAAATTAGTCTACTAAAAAAAAGACTATCAAATATAGATAAGCAAATGTCAGTTCAAAGAGGAAACAGAGGAAGTTTGGTTCGTGTGGCATTGGTTGGCTATACAAATGTTGGCAAGTCAACATTAATGAATTTAATTACTAAATCCGATGTCTTCGCTGAAAATAAACTTTTTGCAACTCTTGATACAACAGTGAGAAAAATGGTAATCGGTAATCTTCCATTTCTATTAACAGATACAGTTGGATTTATTAGAAAACTGCCAACACAACTTGTAGAATCATTTAAAAGTACACTTAATGAAATTACAGAGTCCGATTTATTGTTGCATATTGTGGACATTTCACACCCTAATTACGAAGTACATATTGACTCTGTAAATGAAATATTAGGCCAAATAGATAGTATTGATAAGCCTTCTATTTTAGTATTTAATAAGATAGACAGATTAGAAGATGATTCATTCATAAAATCAAATAAGTTAAAAGGTAGAGTATATATATCAGCTGAAAAAAAGACAAATATTAATAAGTTGAAACAAAAAATTTATAAATATGTAAGAAACATACATATCAAAAGATTTCCATACAATAATTTCTTATATCCTGAAATAGATTAGATATCCAAGCTAATTCCAATCCCCATTACTTCTCTTACTTGTAATCTTTTAACAGAATTATCATCATAAATAAACTGAATAATCAAATTAGTCGTAAGGTATTTGTTAACTTTCATCACAGTGTTAATGGTATAATCGAGATCAATATTAGATGGATTATTGAGGTAATCCGAGTATAAACTCACTCTATTTGTAACGTCTACATTTTCTAGTAGCTCAAATTTAAAAAAGGATCTTACAGAAGCTCCTAACTCAAATCTGCTGTTTTGTCCTTTTTTAACACCAAAATATTCTTTGTTAGGCTTTAGATTATTGGTGAAAAATCGATTTACAATGATTAATCTGCCAGTAACTGGTGCAATATTTATCCAAAGATCTTTATTTTTTTTCCAATATAAACCAACACCAATTTGAAAATATCCAGGAGATAAAAATCTTGTTAGCTCAGTTCTTTCCTCTTGTCCCTCACTATTTTTTCTGAATCTGTATCCTTTGGTCCATTGTGTCTTAAAATTTATAAAACTTGAGTAGCTCCAGTTTCCAATAAGATTGTTAGTAAATTGCTTTCCCAATAGTGAGTTTATTTCTAGCTTATCATCTGTTTTCTTTAAAAATTTACTTCCACCAATACTATTGAGCCCATAGGCTGTAATTAATTTTGTGTCCCAATTCCATCCATTTTTTTCATAATTAAAATCATAATCAATTTTTACTGTTCCAGAGACACTTGTTTGTCCTCCCGCAGTCCAATAACTATAACTTGATTGGTTTCCCAAAAAAGTGAATTTTCCTGAAAGTGACCAGTTTAAATTCAAAGAATCTTTGATTTCATTATTTTGGGATAGAACAGGTGAGATATATAAAGTCAGCGTAAAAATAAATAATAAAATTTTCATTTTTTTGCTTTAAATATTGGCACTGATGAA
>CACLGQ010000047.1 GCA_902606555.1 uncultured Bacteroidota bacterium | reverse complement strand
TAAACTCCACAACCGCTCCAAAATCTAAAATCTTTACAACTTTAACATTGTAAGTTTCACCAACTACAGGACTAAATGTTATATCTTCAATTTTTTGGATAACAGAATCTATCATTTCTTGATCTGTTCCCATAATTTCGACAACACCTTTTTCGTTTTCTTCCTCAATTACGATTGTGGTTCCTGTTTCTTTCTGCATCTCCTGAATTACTTTACCACCAGGACCAATAACAGCACCAATATAATCGCCATCTATAATCATTTTAACCATTTTTGGTGCATGAGGCTTGACTGAATTTGATGGTTTATCAATTGTTTTAGTCATTTCATTTAAAATTTCAATTCTTCCAATTCTTGCTTGTTCAAGTGCTTTCTCTAATATCTCATAAGATAGACCTTTGATCTTAATATCCATTTGACATGCAGTGATTCCATTTTCAGTTCCTGTAACCTTGAAATCCATGTCACCCAAATGATCTTCATCACCTAATATATCTGATAATATTGAATATCTTTCTCCATCAGATATTAAACCCATAGCAATACCAGAGACTGGTTGAGATATTTTTACACCCGCATCCATTAAAGCCATTGTACCAGAACACACAGTTGCCATAGAAGATGATCCATTAGATTCTAAAACTTCAGAAACAACTCGAACTGTATATGGACAATCATCTGGAAACACTTTCCCAAGTGCCCTCTGTGCCAAATTTCCATGACCAATCTCTCTTCTAGATGTTCCTCTAAGAGGCCTAGCTTCACCAGTTGAAAATGGAGGGAAATTGTAATGTAAATAAAAATTTTCTTCTCCTTGATTTGTTGGGGAATCAATTATATTCGCATCCCTTGAGGTTCCAAGAGTTACAGTAGCTAATGCTTGAGTTTCCCCTCTGGTAAAAATTGCGGATCCGTGAGTAGAGGGTAAATAAGCTACTTCACACCAAATCGGCCTAATATCTGAAGTCTTTCTTCCATCAAGTCTAATTCCTTCACTTAAAACTAACTCTCTGACTGCCTCTTTTTCAACTTTAGAAAAATAACTCTTAATCAAACTACCATTCTCTTCTAATTCTTCTTCTGAAAAAGATTCCAACAATTCATTCTTAATTTTTGAAAATTGTTCAGACCTATCTTTTTTCCCCAAACCTTGTCTAGCGATTTCATAGCATTTACTGTAACAATTTTTATGTATTTTACTTAACAAATCTTGATCTTCATCGCCATGATCATATTCTCTAACATTATCAATTCCTACTTCTTTTACTAATTCTTTTTGAACATCAATTTGTACTTTGATAGCTTCATGACCAAACTTTATTGCTTCAATCATTTCCTCTTCAGAAATTTCGTTGAATTCACCCTCAACCATTGAAACTGAATCATAACTAGCTCCTACAATTATATCAATGTCTGACTCGTTCAATTGAGTTCTGCTTGGGTTGATTATGAATTTTCCTTCCATCCTAGCAACTCTAACTTCAGAAATTGGATATTCAAAGGGTATGTCTGAAAGTTGAATTACAGTTGATGCTGCTAGCCCGGCAAGAGAATCTGGCATGACATCTTCATCATGTGACATCAGTTGAATCATTACCTGCGTTTCATAATGATAATCTTTTGGAAAGAGTGGTCTTAAAACTCTATCAACAAGTCTCATAGTAAGAATTTCATCACTTGACGGTCTAGCCTCTCTTTTGAAAAAACCACCCGGAAATTTTCCAGATGCAGCAAATTTTTCACGATAATCAACGGTCAATGGCAAAAAATCAACTGGACTGGGTGTCCGTGATGATACAACTGTTGCCAAAAGCATTGCATCACCCATCTGGATTACTGCTGAACCATCTGCTTGCTTTGCTAATTTTCCCGTTTCTATTGATATTATTCTCCCATCAGGAAGACTAATTTCTTTTTTATAAACTTTTTTATTCATATGTTTTCATTAATTAATTGTGTTGTGTGAGTAGAGCAACCAATGAAAACTATTTTCTAATTGATAATTTTTTTATAATTGATCTGTATCGTTCAATATCTTTAGTTTTTAGATAGTTCAAAAGATTCTTTCTTTTTCCTACCATTTTGACTAAAGACCTTTCAGTATTAAAATCTTTTCTATTTTTTTTTAGATGACTTGTAAGGTGATTTATTCTTGTTGTAAAAAGAGCTATTTGACCTTCAGTTGAGCCAGAGTCTTTCTCAGATTTACCATGTTCTTTAAATAAATTCTCCTTAATATTTTTTGTTAGATACATCTATCAATAATTTGTCGGCAAATATAATATAATTTTTTAAAGATTTAATCGTATGATCTAAGTGGCTTGTTTAGTATTAAGTCAAGATACATATTAATTTTCATTTTCAGATCATTCCGGTGACTAATAAAGTCAATAAACCCATTTTCCAGTAAAAATTCAGATCTTTGAAAGCCATCTGGAAGATCTTGACCGGTAGTGTCTTTCACTACTCTTGGACCGGCAAAACCAATTAAAGCACCTGGCTCAGAAATAATAATATCTCCAAGCATAGCAAAAGATGCAGTAGTTCCACCTGTTGTTGGATCAGTACATAAAGAAATGTAAGGTAATTTATTTTTGGATAGTTGAGTAAGTTTGGCAGAAGTTTTTGCCATCTGCATTAAAGATATGGCACCTTCCATCATTCTTGCTCCAC
>CACLGQ010000046.1 GCA_902606555.1 uncultured Bacteroidota bacterium | reverse complement strand
ATAATGAGCCCCAGTGAGAGGCATTAGTAATTTTCTTACCAGTCCATTTAATTTTACTTTTTTCTATGTCTAGATTTATTTGAGAAAATGAAAATTGTATAGATAAAAAGAATAGAGTAAATAATAATTTTTTCATAATACAAATGTAACTAAAATTATGCCATGCTAATTATTGTATATGTAATCGAGGGTCAAGCCAACCATTGATCTAATTCCAGTTGATATAGCCGAATCATCCACATAAAAATCAGGTGTGTGATGTGGTGCTACAGTTGACAAATCTACACCAGGTTTCTGACCGCCAATGAAAAAATAAGTTCCAGGAACTTTTTCTTGAAAATATGAAAAATCCTCAGCACCTGTTATTGCTTTCATCAAATGGACATTTTTTTGACCATTAACCCTCTCGAGAGTTGGTAAAATTTCTTCGTATAAATATGGATCGTTAAATGTTATTGGATATGAAACTAAATAAGAAACTTCAGCTTCAATATTATTTGATTTTGCCACATTATAAACAATCTCTTCCAATCTTTTTAGCACAGTTGCCTTCATTCCATTGTCAAGTGTTCTAATTGTCCCAAGCATGTAAAGATCTTCAGGTATAATATTACTTCTAACACCCCCATGGATACTACCTATTGTAACTACAGCACCTGCTTCGGTCAATGGTAGACTTCTACTTACGATAGTTTGTAGAGAGTTTACAATTTGAGCAGCAGTTACAATTGGATCCTTTCCTGTCCAAGGGGTTGAACCATGAGTTTGAACACCTTTGAGATCAATTCTAAATTCATTTACAGCAGCCATAATCCCTTCGGGTCTTAAATAAACTTGACCTGCATATAAACCTGACCAAACATGAAGGCCAAATATAGCATCAACGTTAGGATTTTTCAAAACACCTTCTTTAACCATGAGCTGAGCTCCTCCCTCCTCACCCGGTGGAGCACCCTCCTCAGCAGGTTGAAAAATGAATTTTACCTGACCAGGAATTTCCTCCTTAATATCGTATAGAATTTTAGCAGCGGCTAATAGAATTGCAGTGTGCATATCGTGTCCACAAGCATGCATAACAGGGACTTCTTCACCGTTATAAACACCTTTCATTTTTGAAGCCCACGGAATATCAGCTCTTTCCTTTACGGGTAGGGCATCAATGTCGGCTCTTAATCCAACAACAGGCCCGGCTTTTCCTGGATTTAAAATTGCTACAACACCAGTCTTTGCAATACCAGTAATAGGCTCATAACCAATTTTTACAAGCTCCTCTGTGATCCTTGCAGCTGTTTTAAACTCTCTATTACTTAACTCAGCGTTTTGATGAAACCAATGCCTCAATTCAATAGTTTGTGCAAGGTTTTCATTGATTAATTTTTCAATCCTTTTATCAAATGATTGTCCAAATGATAAAACAACAAAAAATAAATTAAAAATTAAAAAAAAATTTTTCACTTCTAAAATTTATTCTCCCACGAAGGTAACAAATATTTTTCTTCCATAAGATTGGTTTCTATGCTCGCACAAATAAATTCCTTGCCAAACACCTAATTGGGGGGTTCCATTTTTTATTGGGAAAGAAACCGAAGAACCTAGAATACTACTTTTAATGTGAGATGTCATATCGTCCAAACCCTCAGCTGTATGTGTAAAATAATTTTCATTTTCAGAAACCATTTTATTGAAATGAGTTTCAAAATCAAAGCGAACACTCGGATCAGCATTTTCGTTAATTGTTAGACTTGCTGAGGTATGCTTTATAAAAACATTAACAATACCTGAAGCATTTGGTAGAAGATTTAAAACATCATTGGTAATTAAATGAAAACCTCTCGATTTCGGTTCTAGTGTAAGTTCTTTTTGTATTACCATTAAAACAAATATAAATTAATTAACATTCAATCATTTTTTTGGTATTAAATTTGCAACTTGTCAAAGTAAAATGAATAGAAAATTTGTTTCAATTATTGTAGGAATTGTAATACTAACAGTTAGTTACTTTTTGTCTACAATAATTATGAGTGAAGATGATGAGTCATATAATAAAAATACAAGTATTATACATTCTGTTAGAACTATCAAAACATTCAATACGTCTAACACAATTTCCATAAAAGTTAATGGAACTATGTCAGCCAAATATAAAGTGGACTTATTCGCTGAAGTTCAAGGAACTGTTATAAACTCCAAAAAGGATTTTAAAGTTGGGCAGCAATACAAAAAGAACGAAGTACTTCTGAATATAAATTCTCAAGAATTTCTGGCAACTGCAAAACAAAGTAGAAGTCAATTACAAAATATGATTGCTTCAGTCTTACCAGATATTAAATTAGACTTTCCTGAAAATTACATTAATTGGGAATTATATTTCAAAAATTTTAATGTTGATATTAATACAAAACAAATGCCAGAGCCAAAATCTGATAAAGAAAAATTTTATCTTGTCGGGAAAGGGTTACAATCGCAATACTACAGAGTTAAAAACATTGAGGAGAGGCTTAAAAAATTTACATTAATTGCCCCTTTTCAAGGAACTTTGATTGAATCATTCACAACTCAAGGATCGCTAGTCTCAGCTGGACAGAAAATTGGGACGTTTATAAATTCAAATCTTTTTGAGTTGGAGGTTGCGGTACCTGCAAAATATGGTGACAAGTTAGTAATTGGAAAAGAAGTTGCCTTTTTAGCGAATGATGATA
>CACLGQ010000045.1 GCA_902606555.1 uncultured Bacteroidota bacterium | reverse complement strand
ACAATAATTAAGTTTATGAAAAATCCAGATGAAGTAATCTCAAAATACCTTGAAATATCTAAAATTGATGGAATTATTTCTTTGTAGTGAAAAAATCTTTACTTTTATCGTGAAATAAAACGTTTTGATAGATTCTCTTGAATACAATACTGAAAGAATAGATTTAATAATACCTGAGTATGGTAGACATATTCAAAAAATGGTTAATCAAGCTGTAGCATGTTCAGACAAAAATGAAAGGAATAAAATGGCTAAGGCAATTATTGGTGTAATGGGTAATTTAAATCCTCATTTAAGGGATGTTCCTGATTTTCAACATAAATTATGGGATCAGCTTTTTATTATGTCAGAATTCAATTTAGATGTTGATTCTCCTTTTCCAAAACCATCTAAGGAATTATATGAGGAAAAGCCAGAAAGACTAAATTATCCTCAGAACTTTCCCAAATATAGATTTTATGGAAATAACATTAAAAAAATGATTGATGTAGCATCCAATTGGGAAGATGGTGAGATGAAAACAGAATTGATTTATGTTATTGCTAACCACATGAAAAAATGTTTTTTAAAATGGAACAAAGATTCTGTTGATGATTCTATTATTTTTAACCATGTTCTAGAACTATCAGATGGAAAAATAACTCTTGACAAACACACTAAACCGCTCACTGACTCAAAAGATTTAATTAGTTTATCCGCTAAAAAGTTTTCCAAATCTCCCAAAAAAGGAAAAAAACCATATAGAAATTTTAAAAGAAAATAATGGGAACTTTTAGAGTTAAAGGTGGTAATAACTTGTCAGGAGTAATTACACCACAAGGTGCAAAAAATGAGGCTCTTCAAGTCATAAGTGCTGTTTTACTAACAGATAAAATGGTAACAATTGATAATATTCCTAATATAATAGATGTTAATAGATTGATTGATTTGCTTGATAATTTAGGAGTTACAGTAAATAAAATAAATCAAAATAAATATTCTTTTGAATCAAAAAGTATTGATTTAGATTATTTAAATACAAGTGATTTTGAAACAAAAGCTAAAGGACTTAGAGGATCAATTATGATAATTGGACCATTATTATCCAGGTTTGGCAAAGCATCAATACCAAAACCTGGGGGTGACAAAATTGGTAGAAGAAAGTTAGATACACATTTTGAGGGTCTGGTTAAATTAGGAGCAAATTTCAAATATGATAATAAAAATTATCGTTACAATGTAACTGCAAATAAACTCCAGGGTTCTTATATTTTGTTGGATCAACCATCGGTCACAGGTACAGCAAATATTATTATGACTGCTGCTCTTGCAAACGGTGAAACAACCATTTATAATGCTGCATGCGAGCCATATATTCAGCAGCTTTGTAGCATGATAAATGCCATGGGAGGTAAAATTTCGGGTGTTGGTTCCAATTTATTAAAAATTAAAGGTGTAAAAAAACTTTCGGGATGTATCCACAAAATACAACCTGATATGATTGAAGTTGGTAGTTGGATTGGTTTGGCAGCCTTAACAAAAAGTGACATTACAATCAAGGGGGTAGAAATTAAAATTTTAGATCAAATTTTAAATGTATTCTCTAAACTTGGAGTTACTATTGAAAAAACTAAAAATAGTATAAGAATTCCACCACACATTAATGGCTATGAAATTCAAAATAGCATTGATGGTAGCGTATTAACTATTTCTGATGGCCCATGGCCTCTATTCACACCTGATTTGATTAGTATTGTTTTGGTGGTTGCTACTCAGGCTAAAGGAAGTGTATTAATTCATCAAAAGATGTTTGAGAGTAGATTGTTTTTTGTTGATAAGCTTATAGACATGGGTGCTAAAATAATTTTGTGTGATCCTCACCGGGCTGTAGTGATAGGGCATAATTTTAAATCAAGTCTTAAGGCAACAAAAATGACATCCCCAGATATTAGGGCAGGAATTTCACTATTAATTGCTGCATTATCTGCTAGTGGAACAAGTGTCATTGACAACATTGAACAAATTGATAGGGGATATGAAAACATTGATGAAAGACTCCAGAATATTGGAGCATCAATAGAAAGGATTAAGTAATTTTATTATTTGAAATATTTTTTTGACGGGAGCATTTAAATCTCAATGTTTTTATCCCTTCATTTTCTAAAATTTTTAAATGTTTGGTTTTTCTTCCACTAACTCTTTTTCTCCAAAGTCTAAAACTTGATTTTTTAAGGTTATTTCGCATTATTTTTATAACCTCACTCTCAGAAAGCCCAAACTGTTTTTTGATTGCATCAAACGTAGTTCTGTCTTCCCAAGCCATTTCAATGATTCTATTAATATTTATCTCATTCATAATTACAGATCATCAATAAAATCGTTTGCTGTTTTAATAAGTAGTTCTTTTTTTTCAATATTCATTCTATCAAATGAGCTGACAAGCATTCTCATTCTAGGATTTGTAGTAAAAAAATCTCTTTTTTTATCTATAAAATTCCAAAATAGGGAATCCCATATTGGACACCAATCACCTTTTTTATAATTACTCATCTTTAATACATAACTACTTCCACTAATGTATGGTTTTGTTGACATTAGTCCGCCATCAGCAAATTGACTCATACCATATACGTTTGGAACCATCACCCAATCATATGAATCTATAAATAATTCCATAAACCATTTGTACACTTCATCTGGATCAAATTCACAAAGAAGCATGAAGTTTCCAATTATCATTAATCTTTCAATATGATTTGCATATCCAGATTCATTTATTTTTTTTATGGTATCATCTACTGGTTCAATACCGGTGGTTCCATCATAAAAAGATTTTGGAATTTTTCTTTTAAAGTTCCAAAAGTTTTTATTTCTTT
>CACLGQ010000044.1 GCA_902606555.1 uncultured Bacteroidota bacterium | reverse complement strand
GTGATTATGCCGATTATAAAATTTTTACAAACACTGCCTCAAAATATACAGTTGATTTTAGAGTTGCATCTGAATCCAGTGGTGGTAAAGTAGCATTATCTTTAGTTGAACAGAACTCATCGAGAGAATATGTATTGTTAACGGAAGTTGATTTTCCTTCTACAGGTGGTTGGCAAGAATGGGTAAATGTAACAGCAAATCTTGATAATTCAATACCCAAAGGGATATTTCTTTTGAGACTTAAAGTTTTAGATGGTGGTTTTAATATGAATTGGATGCAATTTAGAGATATTGACTCTGATTTAGACGGTGTTGGCGATTCCTCAGACCAATGTCCTGATACTCCCTCTGGAGCTAAGGTTGATGTAAATGGCTGTCAGATTTTTGAGCTCCCAGTAAATAACTTCAAGGTTGAGGTTTCTAGCGCTACTTGTGTTGGTAGTAGTGATGGTATAATAGACTTGAGTGTTGAAGATGCATCGTACGACTATACAGTAACCATTACTGGTAAAGATAACGTCACAATAACAGGCACGAACAAAACAGGATCAGTGACTGGTCTTGCTAAAGGTACCTACGAGATTTGTTTTACTGTAGATGATCAGGCTAATTACCAGCAGTGTTTTGAGGTTGTAGTGGGTGAGCCACCAGCACTAACAGCATTTATTGATATTGACAATGATAGAAAGAGTACAAGCATCCAGATGACTGGATCTAAGCAGTACAATGTTACAATCAATGGAATCAAACAAAAAGGTCATTCCTTTATCTGTCCAAACAATTGAGTAAACATGAAACTCTGTTGATACATCATCATAATCATATGTTGCACCACCATCTCCTGAACCATAATTATCTGGGTGATGAGCAGTTGCTTGAATTTTATTTAATCTGTTACCAGCATGTTCCATGATATCTAACTCACCACACTTAGGCCAATCGATTTGATCGTAGTTAGAGCCTAAAAGCCATAGTGCTGGCCATGTACCTTTCTTGCCTGGAAGTTTTGCCCTTATATCTACTCTACCATAAGTAAAATCGAATTTTTTATTTGTTTTGACTCTTCCTGATGAAAATTGTTTTCCTCCATAATTTTCCCTTTTAGCAATAATTTTTAGGACACCATTTTCAACTAACACATTATCAAGCCTGTCAGTGGTTGCCTGCAGCTCTTGATTGTACCATTGATTTCTTATTTCGTACACCCATTTATTAGAATCTAGTTTTCCATTGTAATTAAACTCATCAGACCAGACTAAATTTGTATAAATTTTGTGAGATGGAGTCGTACTTATCTCTTGATCAGTTAACCAAACATACCAAGCTACATTTTGATTGTCAACAGATCTTACTAGAATATTTTTTGAATCATAACATTCAATTGTAAATTCATGCTGACCAACAAAAAAACCAATAAAGCCTTTATCGCTAAATTTTAGTTCATTATTTCCATTATTTTTATTAACTGTAAATGTCGTTTGATAATTATCTAGTTCATACTTTTCAATTTCGTTACTAGAGTTTATATTTTGTCCTGTATTACCAAATGTTTGTATTAAATAGGTAGCTTTTCCGTAAATATCACCATTTGTTTTGTGTGTATATGTACCATCATTTTTAAAGGTAAACTCATCATCATAAAATCCTGAGTTAGATTTAGAAAATGAAGACGCTTTCCAATAAGAGGAATATTTAAATTGGCTCGCACCATTTGCAAAGTGAGCATCATATGAAGCGTTGATTTTCCATGTTTTTTCATTACCTCCTGTGAGTATTTGAAGAATATCATCATCTGAGGTTGCCTCAACATAAACAACAATAGTTTTTGCAGAACTTATAAAATCACCTGAGGTTGAATAAGCTAGCACATTAACCGTATACGATTTTGTTCCAAATTCAGTATATGTATATTCAACCGATCCGGATGAAGAGTCTTGAACCTCACCTGTTCCAAATCTAAAACTGTAATTTACTGCATCTGCTGCATTTGCAGTAAATTTTACCACACCGGATCCATCACCATAAGGCTCATCATCTTTTAAACCAATAATTTCAACGTTAAAAACTAAATTTGAAGGAATAATTTTATCTGGCGTTGGATCAATACTGTCTCCATCAACATTCGAATCACTAGAGCATGAAATTATAAAAAAAATAAGTAGAAATATTTTGTGCATTTGACCTAAAATTAAGAAAGAGTTTGGAAGAAGTTAAATTCTTCCAGAACTCTTTTCTTATAGATACCAAAAATTAATTTATTAATTATCGTTAGTTATAATCCAAAACCATCCTAAACCACCAGATCCAACTGTTCTAAGAACCATCCTATTAGATGATCTAGATAAAATAACATAATCATGTGAACCCACATAGAATCCCATAAAACCTAAGCCTGAAAGATTAATGGTCTCTACACCTCCAGGAGCTGAAATAGACCATGAAGTCTCAAAACTTTCATATGGATAGTTTGTGTATTCATTATCTCCATTTCTAGTTTGACCACGATCACCACCTAAATCTGCATCCATTGGATCGGCTTTTCCAAAAATTTGTCCATCAGCACCAACATCAAAACCAAATTTACCATCAGCATTGAATGAGTACCTGTCGTCATACATACCAGTTGAAGCCTTATCAAAAGGATTAGCACCCCACCACCAAGGTTCAGGAGCATCTGAAGGTCCAACACCCATATGTCTCCACTCCTCAGCTTTAACTCTCCATGTTCCAGTTGTTAGCGCTGAAACAAGTGCAGCAGGAGGGCTATAAGTCACTAATACTTCTACTGTAACAGCAGCACTAGATGTAGTACCTCCTTTTCCTATGGCAACAATTGTAACAGTGTAAGTATTTAATCCCAACTTTGAAAAAGTATACTTAATATTTCCGTCCGGACTTAAGGTTTCTTGTCCATCATAAACAAATTTATAAGTAATTGCATTGTCTGCAGAACCAGAAAAACTTACTTCTCCTGAGCCATCACCATTGGGATTATCTGCATCGACACCTACAATACTAGCTGAAATTTGAACATTTGTTGGTGCAGTAATATCACCAAATGAAT
>CACLGQ010000043.1 GCA_902606555.1 uncultured Bacteroidota bacterium | reverse complement strand
CACAGTTTAGAAGTATCTGTCGTTGGTAGAAGTTTAGGGCGTACAGTTGGAAAACACATTTTAGAAAAGTATCCATATTTAAATCAAATTCATGGATTTCAAACTAATGATTTTGGAAGTATTGTGGCAGCTGCTTGTCTAGCGCATGATATTGGTAACCCTCCATTTGGACATAGTGGAGAATCATCAATAGGCGACTTTTTTAAAATAGGAGATGGACAAAAATATAAAAGTGATTTGACTAAACTTCAGTATCATGACCTGTGTAATTATGAGGGTAATGCAAATGGATTTAAAATATTAACAGAAAGTAAGATTGGTTCACCTGGGGGCCTAAGATTAAGCTATGCAACTTTAGGAGCGTTCACAAAATATCCAAAAACCTCACTTCCATATGAACCAACAAAGAATATTAAGGATAAAAAGTATGGATTTTTTTCAAATCAGTTTGATTTTTTTGATGAAGTTGCAAGTGAGCTTGGATTAAAAGCTGGAGATTCAAATTATAATCGTCACCCATTGGCATTTTTAGTTGAAGCGGCTGATGACATTTGTTATACATTAATAGATTTTGAGGATGGAATAAATCTGGATTGGATTCCTGAAGAATATGCTTTAGAGTATTTAGTAAAACTAGTTAAGGATACAATTGATAAAGAAAAATATTCTAAAATGGGATTAAAGTCTCATAGAATCGCATACTTAAGAGCTTTAGCAATAAATACTTTAATCAACGAAGCAGTTAAAATATTTATTGAAAATGAAGAAAAAATATTGGATGGTACTTACGATAAATCTCTAATGTCCATAAGTAAATTTAAAGCACAAATGGATGGAATAATTGAGATTAGTATTGAAAAAGTCTATAAGTCTAAAGAGGTGATTGAAAAAGAACTCACAGGATATAAAGTTATAAATTTCCTTTTGAAGACATTTACAAATTCAGTTATAAATTGGAGAAATGACAAAGTAAGTGCATTTGATGAATTAGCTTTGGAATGTATTCCAAAGGAATATTTAAACCGAGATACAGATTTATATTCAAGTCTGTTAGATGTTAGTTGTTTTATTGCTAGTTTAACCGACGGATTAGCACTTGAATGGTATAAAAAATTAAGTTAATGAACCAAAAAGAAAAAGATATTTTCTATATGTCTAAAGCCCTTGCAGAAGCCAAAACGGCTTTTGAAAAAGATGAAGTTCCTGTTGGTGCTGTAATTGTTTCAAATGATAAAATTATTGCTAGAGCTCATAATTTGACAGAAATGCTAAATGATGTAACTGCTCACGCTGAAATGCAAGCTATAACATCTGCAGCTAATTATCTAGGAGGTAAATATTTACATGATTGTACGTTGTATGTAACATTGGAACCATGTCAAATGTGTGCTGGTGCTATGTATTGGGCACAATTATCAAGACTTGTTTTTGGAGCTAGTGATCCTCACAGAGGATACAGAAAATTAAATACAACATTACATCCTAAAACAAAAGTTTCTTATGGGGTTTTATCTAATGAGTGTAAATTACTAATTGATGCTTTCTTTATTAAAAAAAGGAAACTGAAGAAAACTTAGTCTTTATAAATGTAATCCTCTAAATTCCTCTTGCTGTAGCGGTAATAAAGAAAGATAGGTAAGAAAATAAAACAGAAAGCAAGAACACTACTTCCAATTAATTTTTCTCCAAGTTCGATATCTGTATTTTTTTTATACAATCCGAAAAACAGTAGAGCCAAATCCAGAATAAAAATAATGTATAGTAAAATTCGTAGGAACAAATTATTTGATTTTAATATTTAAATCATCCAATTGGTCTTTATCAATGTTTGATGGGCTGTCAATCATAACATCTCGTCCACTATTGTTTTTTGGAAATGCAATATAGTCTCTGATTGATTCTTCACCTTTCATCACAGCAGCTAATCTGTCTAACCCAAAAGCAATACCACCGTGTGGAGGTGCACCGTAAGTAAAAGCTTCAAGTAAAAATCCAAATTGATCAAACGCCTCTTTTTTAGAAAACCCTAAAATAGAGAAAACTTCCTCTTGTAGTTTTTGATCATGAATTCTTATTGATCCACCACCAATTTCATTTCCATTTATAACAAGGTCATAAGCATTAGCTAGAGTTGATCCTGGATCCTCCCCAATTGTATTTTCAACTGGTGATGTAAATGGATGATGCATTGCATGATATCTTTTAGTTTCTTCATCCCATTCGAACATAGGAAAGTCAGTAACCCATAATGCATTAAATTTATTTTTATCTCTAAGCCCTAGTTTTTCACCAACATGTATTCTTAAACTCCCAAGTTGAGTAAGTGTCTTTTTCTTATCACCAGAAATTATAAATGTTAGATCTCCAGCTTTCGATCCTGTCATTGATTTTAATTGTTCTTCATTAAAGAATTTATCAACTGAAGATTTGACTGACCCATCTTGATTGTGCTTTATCCAAATCAAACCAAGAGCACCAATTTGAGGTCTTTTAACCCAGTCTGTATAATAATCAATATCTTTTCTTGAAAAAGATTCACCATTTTCAATAGTAAATCCATAAATAGATTCACTGGAATCAAAAATTTTAAAACCACTTCCTTTAGCTTTTTCTGAAAGGTTTAAAAACTTCATTCCAAATCGTGTATCTGGCTTGTCAGACCCATAAAGTTCCATTGCATCAGCGTAGGATATACGATCAAATTTTTCCAAAGATGCTCCGATACAAACTTTAAATAAATTTTTGACTAATCCTTCAAAAGTGTTTAGGATATCCTCTTGATTGACAAATGACATTTCACAATCAATTTGAGTAAATTCTGGTTGCCTATCAGCTCTAAGATCCTCATCCCTAAAACATTTTACAATTTGAACATATTTATCAAATCCAGATACCATAAGCAACTGTTTAAATGTTTGAGGTGATTGTGGAAGTGCATAAAATTCTCCAGGATTTATTCTAGAGGGTACTACAAAATCTCTTGCTCCTTCAGGTGTTGATTTGATTAAATAGGGAGTTTCAACATCAATAAATCCTTCCTCTTTTAAGTACTTACGCACTTGAAAAGTTAATTCATTCCTAAAAATAATATTGTCTTTTAAAGCTGGTCTTCTTAAGTCTAGATACCTATACTTCATTCTTAATTCCTCACCTCCATCAGTTTCATTTTCAATTGTAAAAGGGGGTAGGTTGGATGAATTTAAAATATTTATTTCGGCAACTAATATCTCAATTTCACCAGTTGGGATATTCTTATTTATTGCTTCTCTTTTAATTACTTCTCCTTCAACTTGAATTACAAACTCTCTTCCAATATCTTTTACAGAATCAATAACTTTTTTTGAACTTTTTTCTGAATTTATGATAAGCTGAGTTATACCATACCTGTCTCTGAGATCAATCCAAATTAAAAAACCTTTATTTCTTATTTTTTGAACCCAACCTGCAAGAGTTACAGTTTTTCCAACATCTGAAATTTTAAGCTCTCCGCAATTATTAGTTCTATACATAATTACAAATATCTAAAAGAAACTAGAAAACAACTCAACTTTTCAAAGTTTCTAAACATCTAATTTACCTTTT
>CACLGQ010000042.1 GCA_902606555.1 uncultured Bacteroidota bacterium | reverse complement strand
AAATGTAAAGCTTTTAATTGATAAAGAGTATTGGGGACTATACAATTTGGTTTGTGGAGGTCAAACCAGTAGATTGGAGGTTACAAATGAATTATTGAGAATATTAAAATTAGACAAAAAAATTAAAGTAAATTCTGTCAAATCTGATTATTTCAAAGATATTTATTTTGCTGAGAGGCCACCAAATGAAAGATTAATTAATAAGAAACTTGATTTAAGAAATCTCAATATTATGCGAGATTGGAAAACTGCACTAAAAGAATATATTGAAGATTATTATTCTGCATATTTAGATTAATGAAAAATAAAGTTGCTATTATAGGATCTCATGGATTATATGCAAATTATGGAGGCTGGGATCAGTTAGTTATAAACCTTGTTGAGAATCAAGACAGAAAATTTGATTATCTAGTATTCAACTCACAAGATTCTAATAAGGATTTTAAAATTCCAGATGGAACTAAAGTTATTTTCATGCCTTTGAAGGCTTCTGGAATTCAGGGTATTTTTTATGATTATATTTCTATTTTAATTAGTTTTTTTAAAGCAGATATTTTTTTATTGTTAGGAGCACAGGGGATGCCCATGGTTTATTTATTAAATTTTTTTTTTAAAAAAAAAATTATAGTTAACTCAGGGGGAGTTGAGTGGGAACGTGAAAAATTTAGTGACTTAGCTAAGTGGTACTTGAAATTATGTTTTGATCTTTGTTTTAAGTTTGCAAATCATGTTATTATTGACAATGATATTTACCAAAAATATATTCCAATAAACTCAAATGTTTCTTATAGTGTTATTCCCTACGGAGGAACTATTGATTCTTCTTTAATTGTCTCAAAAAAAATGATTAACAAATATCCTTTCCTAAAAAATAATTTTTTTCTGTCAATTAGTAGATCAATTGAAGATAATAAGTTAAATGAGATTTGTAATGCTTTTCAAAATCTCAATGAACACTTGGTCTTAATTTCCAACTTTTCAAATTCAAATTATGGAAAAAAAGTTTTATTAAAATACTCCAACGCTCCTAATATCACTTTGATTGATGGTTTATATATTAAGCCTGAGTTAGATTTAATAAGAAGAAGATGTATTTGTTATATTCATACTCATACAACATGTGGAACTGCACCATCATTAGTTGAAATGATTATTTGTAATAAACCTATCATATCTTTTGATGTTCCTCAAAATAGAAATACACTTGAAAATTTTGGTAAATACTTTTCCTGTTTTAATTCTTTAGCAGATTTGTTAAAATCAACAACAAATTATTCAAATTTTTTGGTAAATAAGGATGTTTTAAAAAAATATCAATGGAAACAAATTGTGAAATCATATGAAAATTTATTTTAAATGAAATCAATTTTTTTAACTGGCAGCTCTGGTTTTGTAGGAAAAAACTTAATTTCTAAGTTTAAAAAAAAATATGAAATATTCAGATTTCAAAGAAATTCAAAAATTAATATTGATCATAATATAGTAATACATTTAGCTGGAATTGCTCATGATACAAGTAAAAATTTAGATTCAAAAATTTACTATGAAATAAACACTGAATTTACCAAAAAGGTTTTTAATGAGTTTATTAAGTCAGAAGCTAGAGAGTTTATTTTTTTAAGCACTGTAAAAGCGGCAAGAGATTCTTATGTTGAGATTCTTGATGAAAAAGTGAAAGAAATTCCAAAATCAGATTATGGTAAAAGTAAATTATTAGCAGAAAAATATATCATGTCAAAAAAAGTCCCTGATGGAAAAAGAGTATTAATACTTAGACCATGTATGGTTTATGGTGAAGGAAATAAAGGTAATTTAAATTTATTATTTAAGCTTGTTTCTAAGAACATTCCTTGGCCTTTAGGTTCTTTCAGTAATAAAAGATCTGTATGTAGTATTAATAATTTAATATTCGCTATTGAAGAGTTCATTACTAATAATAATTTTTCACCAGGCATTTATAATATTTCTGATAATGATCCAGTGTCAACTAATGAAATAATAAAATTAATGTTTGAATCAAAAAGTAAAAAACCATTAATTATTAAAGTACCCAAAATAATTATATTTATTTTAGCAATGATAGGAGATTATGTGCCAATCCCCCTCAATTCAGAAAGGTTAGAAAAACTCACCTCGGATTATATTGTTTCTAACAAAAAAATATTAAAGGCCTTAAAAAAAGAACTTCCTGAAAATACAAAGTCAGCTTTGATTAGAACATTTAAAACTTTTTCTTAGATTGAAAGCTATTAATTTAATTACTATTAAAACATGATCAGTGAATCCATCATTCCAAAGCGTATAGATTTTACTACAGATTTAAAAAATAATGAGCAAATTATTAAAAATCACGTTTCAGGTTCGAACGTGCTTGTAATAGGAGGAGCTGGAACAATTGGATCAAATTACATAAAAAAAATTCTCAAATTTAAACCTAAAAATTTAACTGTTGTTGATATAAATGAGAATGGTCTAACAGAACTAACTAGAGATTTGAGAAGTTCAAACTTACTGGATTATAATCCTGGGTATATAACTTATCCTGTTAATTTATTAAGTAAAACTTTCGATAAAATATATAATACATATGAATGGCACTTAGTTGCTAATTTTTCTGCTCATAAACATGTTAGATCTGAAAAAGATATTATTTCTGTTGAGGCGTTGATTATGAATAATATTTTTGGTGCGATAAAACTTTTAAATCTGTGTGAAACAAAGCCTCCAAAATATTTTTTTAGTGTATCAACTGATAAAGCAGCAAATCCTGTAAATATTATGGGCGCTTCAAAAAGCTTAATGGAAAAACTAATTTTATCAAAAAAAAATAAGTTTAGAGTTTCTACTGCAAGATTTGCAAATGTTGCTTTTTCCAATGGTAGTTTACTTGAAGGTTTTTTAAATAGAATTATAAAAAAGCAACCTTTGTCATGTCCATCAGATATAAAACGCTTTTTTGTAACACCGGAACAATCTGGTGAAATTTGTTTGCTATCCACTTTTCTTGGCGAATCAGGCAATATATTTTTCCCAAAGTTAGATTTTAATAAAGATCAAATCTTTTTTAAAGAAATTGCTTTAGAATTTTTAAAAAAAAATAATTTTACTCCCCACATAACAAGTTCTGAAAAAGAAGCCAAAAGTTTTAAAATTAACAATAATGACAAAAGGTATCCAATATATTTTTTCAAAACCGATACCTCCGGTGAAAAAGCTTATGAAGAATTTTATACGGACGAAGAAGATTTCCATATTGATGATTTTGATTCTTTGGGTTACATTAAAGTACCTCATATTAAACTATCATTTCAACAGGTAATTAATGATTTTGATGATATTTTTTCTAAGAAAAATTGTTCAAAAACTGAGATTGTTAATATTATAAAAAAATATGTTCCAGATTTTTCTCATGTTGACACAGGAAATCATTTAGACCAAAAAATGTAAGATGTACAAATTATTTTTTAAGAGGTTAATTGATATTTTATTATCGATATTTGCTTTAGCAGTTCTTTTACCTATACTAATTCCAGTAGTACTAATTCTTTTATCAACTGGAGAGCATTATATTTTTTATTTTCAAGAAAGAATTGGATATAAAAATAAACCATTTTACATTTATAAATTTGCAACAATGCTTAAAAATAGCCCTAATATGGGTAATGGATTACACACGAAAAAAAGCGATCCAAGAATTCTTCCAGTTGGTGGTTTTCTTAGAAAAACTAAAATAAATGAATTACCTCAGTTACTTAATATTTTATTTGGTTCTATGTCTATAGTTGGTCCAAGGCCTCTTGCAATGAAAACTTTTCTTCCCTATAGAAAAAAAGTCAGAGATAATATTTATAATGTTAAGCCTGGATTAACTGGAATTGGTTCTATAGTTTTTAGAGATGAGGAAGAGTTATTAACTAAAACAACTCTTCCGTTAGAAGAATTCTACAAAAATGAAATTTCACCTTATAAAGGTGATTTAGAATTGTGGTATCAAAATAATGTTTCCTTCTATACAGATTTTTGTATAATAATCATTACTGGAATTACTTTATTTTATCCTGAAAACAAATTAATACATAGAATTTTTAAAGATTTACCCAAAAAAAAATTAA
>CACLGQ010000041.1 GCA_902606555.1 uncultured Bacteroidota bacterium | reverse complement strand
AAAGGTTACCCAATCATGGGAGCTAACGTGATTGCTGTCAATAATGAAACAAGTGTTCTTGATGGTTTTGGTATTTCAAATGATAATGGTTATTTCACTATTAACCTTAGAAATGATACTGAATTTAATATTAAAATCACATTCATAGGATTTAAGCCATTAGAATTTAATATTAATTTGGAAGATGATTTAGTAAGAAATTTTGTCTTAGAAGAACAATCTGAGGCACTTGATGCTGTTGAAATTGTTTATGAAATGCCTGTTGAAATAAGAGGTGATACTATTGTTTACAGTGCAGATGCTTTTAATACTGGAACAGAAAAAAAATTAGCAGACGTTTTAAAAAATTTACCAGGTGTTGAAGTTAATGAGGATGGTAGAATTGAAGTTGAGGGTCAAGAGGTTAGGAAAATTCAGATTGAAGGAAAAGATTTTTTTGATGGGGATACTAAATTAGCTTCACAGAATTTACCTGCCAAAGCAGTTGGAAAAATTGAAGTTTTACGAAATTTTACCGAGGTTGGACAGCTAAGTGGCGTTCAAAATAATGAAGATAACTTTGCTATCAATATTAGGCTGAGGGAAGGCAGAGATAAGTTTTGGTTTGGTGAAATTCTAGCTGGTACTGGACCAGACGATATTCATCTTGTCGCTCCGAAGGTCTTTTATTATGCTCCCAAATTTAACTTTAGTGTTATTGCCAATTCAAACGATATTGGTCAGCCTGCTCTGTCAAGAAGAGATTTTTACAGGTTTTCAGGTGGATTCGGCAACTTAAATTCAAGAACAGGAACATCAATCAACATTGGTTCTGACTTGGCTGGTTTAGGAAGTTTAAATAATAATCGAGCTAAATATATTGATTCCAAACTAACAGCTACAAACTTTTCAGTTAGTAATGATAAAGGCCTTGAAATTTCTGGTTTTACAGTTCATTCATCAACCACTAATGAGTTAGAGGAACAAATTGATAGAACTTACATTGGGACTAATGCTCTTGAAAACACAAGTGAATTTTCATTACAAGAGAACGAATTAGAACTTTATAAGTTTAGTCTTGAATATGAACCTAGTGAAATTTTACAATTAGAATATAATATTTTGTTGAATAAATCCGATCAATACGAAAATAATGACCTTACATCAATGTATGGTAGACAAGATAACAGAATGCAAGAAACACTTGATATTACAAGATCTCAAAAACCGCAATCTTTAAATCAAGAGCTTAAACTATACTTTACTTTGTCAGATGATCATATTTTTTCATTTGAGGCTCAGCATTTAGATCAAGAAGAAAATCCTTTTAGTAGAGCAATAAGAGATAGAAATCCTTTCACTCGATTGATCCCTTTTAGTTCATCTGTTAATAAATATGATGTAACACAAGAGAGGTTAGTTCACACCGCCAAACTTGAGGCAAAGCTGGATTACTATTATTTATTAAATGATACATCAAATATAAATCTAAGTTTAGGTGTAACAGATGTAGGACAGGATTTTGATTCAAGTTTTTTTCAAATATTGGATAATGGATCACTTCTAAATTTTAATGACCCAACATTTAATAATGATGTAAATTTTGACTTTAGTGATGCATATATTGCCTTGAACTATAGATTAAGAACTGGAATTTTTACCATTGATCCTGGTTTGACCTTACATTACTACAAAACAAAAAATACTCAATTAGGGACATCATTTGAGAGAAATATAAGTGATGTAAGACCAAACCTGAGAATAAATTTACAATTTAAAAAGTCTGAGAGTTTAAGACTTACTTACAGAAAAAACACACAATTTACTGATATAAATAACCTTGCAGAGGGTTTTGTTTTTAATAATTATAATAGCATATTTCAAGGTAATAGGGAACTTGAGGCTGCGGTTGTCAATAATTATAATTTAAATTACAGAAGTATTAATCAATTTACTTTTACTAATATTTTTGCTAATGCGAATTATTCTAAAAGAAGTAATTCAATTCAGTCTAGAGCTAATATTAACGGAATAGATGCTATTAGAACTTCAACAAACTCTAATTTTCCTAGAGAAACTTATTCTTTGAGTGGTAGGATTGATAAAAGATTTAAAAATTTTAAATTAAATTTTTCAACTCGATTTAATTACAGTGATTTTACAAACGAGGTTAATAATCAAATAAGAAATTCAAAAAGTCTAAATCAAAATTATTCTGCAAGTATTGAAACTAATTTTAGAGATAAACCAAATTTTGAGATTGGATATAAATATAATATTAACGATTATAATAATGGAGGCATTGAAAACCAGTTTATAACTGAGTCTCCATTTGCTAGAATAGATGCATATTTCGGAAAAGGATTTGTATTTACCACTGAGTACAGCTATAATCATTACAGAAATCAGGATCAGACTTTGAATAAATTTAGATTTATGGATGCTGATTTAACATACAATAAGGACGGTTCTAAATGGGAGTTTGGAGTTGGAGTTACAAATTTATTGAATGACCAATCAATAAATCGAGATTCATTTAACCAGTTTTTTTCTCAAACTAGAATGTATGTAATTCAACCTAGATATATTTTATTTAAGCTTAAATACGATTTGACTCTTTTTGGAGGCAAGGATAATAAAGACAATGATAAAGCATCTAAACCCGCTCCGAGACCCCGTGGAAACAGGGGTGGAGGTAGACTCAGATAGTGTTTTTTTATTAAATATATTTTGTAGAAATAAAATACTATCTTATTTTTAGCGAAATGTTTAATAATAATTATTACAACCAGATCTATTTTTTCTTTTACTACATCAGTAATAGCAGGATTTTTTGTTAATAATTATATAAAAAAATTAATATAAAAGTCCTGATTTTCGGGACTTTTTTTTGTTATGAAAGTTGCAATACAAGGGATCAAAGGATCATATCATCATCAAGTAGCTATTGAGTTCTTTAATGGTAATATGGAAATTGATGAATGTATGTCATTCGATGCTTTAATTGATTCATTAATTGAGGATAAAAGTGATTATGGTGTTATGGCAATTGAAAATTCTATAGCAGGATCCATTATTCCCAACTATTCATTAATCGATAAAAATGGTTTATCTATCATTGGCGAACATTATATAAATATTAACCATAATCTTATGGTTTACCCAGGTATCAAGTTAAATGATGTAAAATTTATTTCTTCCCATCCTATGGCTTTATTGCAATGCAAAGATTTTATAAAAAATGCAAAAAAAACTATTGTTGAGGATAGAGACACAGCAGATGTTGCCAAAAGAATAATAGAAAATAAAATTATTGATACTGCTGCTATTGCAAGCTCTAAAGCATCTGAACTTTATGGTCTTGAGATAATTGAAAAAAATATTCAAACTATAAAAGATAATGAAACAAGATTTGTAATTATCTCTAAAAAAAGTAATAAGGGTAATAAATTAGATGTAAATAAAGCATCCCTAAAATTTATCCTTAGTCATGAAAATGGAAGTTTAGCTCAAATCTTAAATATATTGGCTGATTATAATCAAAATTTAACAAAGATTCAGTCAATTCCAATTATTGAAACTCCATGGAAGTATTCTTTCTTTGTTGACTTAACATTTAAAAATTACAATAATTATAAAAAGGCAATTTATGAGGTTTCAAAATCCTCTGAATTAGTTAAAGAATTTGGAGTTTATTTAAATTTTAAATCAAAATGAAGACTGCAAAAAGGTTAGAACATATTCAGGAATACTATTTTTCAAGAAAATTAAAAGAAATTAATTCCTTGATCTCAGCCGGGAAACCAGTAATTAATCTAGGTATTGGAAGTCCAGATATAATGCCTCCGAACTCTGTAGTTGAAAAACTTAAAAAATCTTTGGAATCATCTGTGGCGCATAAGTATCAAGGTTATAAAGGAATTGAGCCTTTGAGGAACGCAATTAAAGATTTTTATTTAAATAATTACAACGTGAATTTGAATCCAAATAACCAAATTTTACCATTAATTGGTTCAAAAGAAGGTATTATGCATATTTCTTTGGCATTTTTAGATGAGGGAGATGAAGTTTTAATTCCAAATCCTGGATATCCAACATATTCTGCAGTAACTAAAATTGTTGGAGCAAAGCCTATTTATTATAGCTTAAAAGAATCAAAATCTTGGCTTCCTGATATTAGTGAACTGAATAAACTTGATTTATCTAAAGTGAAGATTATGTGGATTAATTATCCGAATATGCCCACTGGTGCTGTTTGTAGCTTGAACTTTTTTCAAAATCTAATTGACTTATGTAGAAAACATGATATTCTTTTAGTAAATGATAATCCGTACAGTTTTATATTAAATGAAAACCCAATGAGTCTTCTTTACAACAATGAAAATTGTGAAAATTGCCTTGAACTAAATTCACTTAGTAAATCCCACAATATGGCAGGTTGGAGATTAGGAATGGTTGTTGGGTCAAAAAATAATATTCAAAGCATTTTAAAAATAAAATCTAATATGGATTCTGGTATGTTTTATCCTTTACAGCAAGGTGCTGTTGAGGCATTACATCAAAATAAAAAATGGTATTCAGATTTAAATAGCATTTATAAAAAAAGAAAAGATATAGTAGTTGAAATTTGTGATAAACTCAATTTAAAATATTATAAAAATGGTTCAGGCTTATTTCTTTGGGCAAGTATTAATAATTCATCATTGAAATCTAAGGATTTTACAGATGAATTATTGTATAACAAAAATATTTTTGTAACACCTGGATCTATTTTTGGCACAGCTGGAGAGGGTTATGTAAGAATATCACTATGTCAAGAAGAAAATAAATTAATTGAAGCTTTAAAAAGGTTATAGATGAAGGTTGGAATAATAGGACTTGGTTTAATGGGTGGATCTTTTTCAAGGGATATTAAAAATATCTATA
>CACLGQ010000040.1 GCA_902606555.1 uncultured Bacteroidota bacterium | reverse complement strand
AAGTTCGGTTGATAGTATTATAATAGAGTGGCCAGATAGAAAAATTCAAAAGATTTTCAATCCTAAAAAAAATAAGCTACATACTATTAAAAAGAAAGCAAAATCCTTTAAGGGTAATAAGGTAAAAGAATTTAAAATATTTAATGAGGATAAAGAAATATTAAAGCATGTACATAAAGAAAACTACTTTGATGATTATGGTAAACAGGTATTGCTTCCTCACAAATTATCACAATTAGGTCCAGCTTTGGTAAAAGGAGATGTGAATGGAGATGGAATGGAAGATTTATTTGTTGGTGGGGCTTCTGGTCAAGAGGCTACACTATACTTACAAACCCAGGATCAATCATTTGTAGAAAAACCAAATGATATTTTTAACAGACATAAATCGTTAGAAGATATTGACGCTGTATTTTTTGATTCGGATAATGATGGAGACCTAGATTTGTATGTTGTGTCGGGTGGGAATGAGTTTATGCCTAATTCTAGTACATATTTAGATAGATTATACATTAATGATGGTCATGGAAATTTTATTTTTAAAAGGGAACTCTTACCTTCTATTTTTGAAAGTGGCTCAATTGTAAAACCTCACGATTTTGATATGGATGGAGATTTAGACTTATTTATTGGTACTAGAATGAAACCATGGAATTACCCAGTGCCAGCTTCAAGTTATTTGCTTATAAATGAAAATGGAAAGTTTAGTAAATATGAATCTAATTCACTTGTTAACTTAGGGTTAGTTACAGATGCTGAATGGTTTGATTATGATAATGATGGAGATTCTGATATTGTAGTTGTTGGTGAATGGATGCCAATCACTATTATAAAAAACGATAATGGGAATTTTACAAAAGAGGAAATAAATTCCAACCTTGGATGCTCATCAACAGGCTGGTGGTATAGTGTTGAAGTAGGTGATTTAAATAATGATAATTTTCCAGATTTAGTTGTTGGGAATTTAGGTTTAAATTATAAGTACAAAGCCTCCGTTGATGAACCTTTTGAAGTTTTTTATGATGATTTTGATGATAATGGATCAAAAGATATTGTTCTTGCATATTATAACTATGGGATACAATTTCCTCTTAGAGGCTTTTCATGTTCCTCACAACAAGTCCCTGACTTGAAAGATAAATTTAAAAAGTACGATATTTTTGCTTCTTTAGATGTTCAAGAAGTATATGGCGAGGAGAATCTTGAAAATGCATTAAGACTTTCTGTAAATACATTTGAAAGTGCAGTACTTATAAATAATGAATCGTTTTTTGACTTTAAACCACTACCTAATTATGCACAATTTTCGTCTACAAATGATATAATAATTCAGGATTTTAATAATGATAACATAAATGATATTGTACTCGTCGGTAACATGTATCATGCTGAAATCGAAACCACACGAAACGACTCAGGCAACGGTTTGCTTTTACAAGGCATTGGCAATGGAGACTTTAAGGAAATTTCAGTGTCCAAATCTGGTTTTTTTGCACCTGGTGATTCAAAAAAAATCATTTCCTTAAAAAGTAAAAATGATAACCTTTTAATAATAGCCAATAATGACGATCGTCTGCAGATTTTTAAATAGTTTTAGCATAGTGAATAAGTTTCAATCTATTTTTTTAGTTGCTTTTATTTATAGTTTATTTATAAATGCACAAGAGTTTTCTCATTTTAACAAGGATCACCGTTTAGGTTTACATCATTGGGAAATACCAAGTAAGGATCCGGATAGAATAATGCTTAATTTCAATGGAGACCCTTCATCCACAAGGGCAGTGACTTGGCGAACGGATTCTTCTGTAAAAAATGCTATTGCTCAAATAGCAATTTCCAGTGTTAATTCAAAATTTACTGAAAATGCTAAAAACTATAATGCAATTACTGAAGAATTTGATTTAGGAGTTTATAAGACAAATAAGTCTTTTGTAGTGAATTATCATAGTGTAATTTTTGATAATCTTAATTCAAATACAATATATGCATATAGAGTTGGAGATGGAAAAAATTGGTCAGAATGGATACAATTTAAAACTGCAAAAACTGGATACAGCCCAACTCAATTTGTTTATTTTGGAGATGCACAAAATGATATATTAAATCACTGGTCAAGAGTAATTAGGATGGCTTATCAAACTGCTCCAAATGCAGCATTTGTCATACATGCAGGTGATATGGTTGATACAGCCCACAGAGATTATGAGTGGGCACAATGGTTTAAAGCGGGGGGGTTTATTCATAGCCAATGGACTGCAATTCCTGTTGTCGGAAATCATGAATTTCAAAGAATCAATGGATTAAGCCCTAAAAGATTATCTGTACAATGGAGACCCCAATTCACTTTACCTGTTGAGGAGAATTTACACGAAAAATTACATGAAACAGTTTACACAGTAGAATATCAGGATGTACTAATACTCGTCTTGAATTCTACAGATTTTCTTGAAAAGCAAACAGCATACATCGAAGAAAAACTGAGTAAAAGTGATGCAAAATGGAAGATCGTAACTTGTCACCACTCAGTTTTTTCACCAGCTGAGGGAAGGGATTTTGAATTTGCTAGAAAAAATTGGAAGCCATTATTTGACAAATATGGTGTTGATTTGGTACTTAATGGTCATGATCATACATACACTAGAGGCCATGTGCCAGTAAAATCTCAGAATGAAAATAAATCAGGAAATTTCAACACGTTATATATTACCTCAGTCAGTGGTCCTAAGCAATACAAAATTGGTTTACAACAACTCTATGATTATAAGATTGATGGATATTCATATGACAAGACAGGTGAACAAACACAATTTTTTCAAGTTATTTCAATTGAAAATGAATCATTGATATATAAAGCTTACACAGCCTTAGGTGATCAATATGATACAGCTACCATTACTAAAGACTTTAGTACTGGTATTAAAACTTTAGAATAAACTTCTAACTAGACTTTAAATTTTTTAATGCGGTTAAATAAAATCATATTATTTCTTGTTATAATTTTTTTTTCATGTGATGAATCAATTAAATATGATGTAATAATTGTTGGAGGAGGAGCAGGTGGAACCTCTGCTGCCATAGAGTCATCAAGAAATGGGGCCAAAACACTTCTCATTGAAGAAACTGATTGGTTAGGAGGGATGCTTACATCAGCTGGAGTTAGTGCAGTAGACGGTAATTATAAACTCCCATCAGGGTTCTGGGGTGAATTCAAAGATAGCTTAGTATCTCATTATGGCAGCCTAGATGCTTTAAAAACAGGATGGGTTAGTAATGTTTTATTTGAGCCAAGAGTTGGAAATGAAATTTTAAAAGCAATTGCAAGTAAAGAAAAGAATTTAAAAATATTGTACAATTCCAAAGTAAACTCTGTTGTTCAAACCGAAGAAGATTATTATAATTTCAATATAAATTCTTCAAAAGGTAATTTTTCATCTAAGGTTCTTATAGATGCCACTGAGCTTGGAGATATTCTTCCAATGTTAGATGAAGATTATGACATAGGTATGGATAACAAAGTAATGTATGGTGAAGACATTGCTCCTGATGAGAAGAATAATATTATCCAAGATTTAACTTATGTAATGATTTTAAAGAATTTTGGGAAGAGCATGAAAATTGAAAAGCCCATTAATTATGATCCATCAGAATTTTATTGTTCAACCTCCTCAATCAACTGCCCTGAATCTGGTAAAGCTTTATGGTCACCAGATCAGATGATGAATTATGGAAAATTACCAAATGATAAAATAATGATTAACTGGCCAATCTATGGAAATGATTATTATTCAAATCTGTTGGAGATGAATGAAGCTCAAAGAAAAGTAGTATTTAAAAAAGCTAAGGAAAAATCAATGAGATACCTGTACTACATTCAAAATGAATTAGGTTTTGATAATTATTCAATCAGTGATGAAGAATATGACACGAAAGATAATTTTCCTTTAATTCCATATTACAGAGAAGCTAGAAGAATTAGTGGGATTACGACTTTTTCACTTAATTACATAAAGAAACCATATGATCAAATATATGCTCTTTACAGAACTGGAATTTCAGTTGGAGATTATCCAGTAGATCATCATCACGATGCTCATCCAAATAAAAAAAATTTACCACAGCTCTCATTTTATCCAATTCCCTCATATACCCTACCAATTGGCTCAATCATTTCAAAAAAGAATCCTAATTTTTTGGTAGCAGAAAAATCGATTTCCGTTTCAAATTTGGTTAATGGAACAACCAGGCTTCAACCAATCGTTTTACAGATTGGCCAAATTGCAGGATTAATAGCATCTGAAGCAGTCAATAAAAATATAAACACACAACAAATAGATATTAGAACTATTCAATCAAAATTTTTAGACAGTGGAGGATATATTCAGCCCTTCCTTGATGTAGAAAAAAACCATATTTTTTTTAAAGCATACCAAAGAATTGGATCTACTGGAATATTAAGAGGAACAGGTTTAAATGTAGGATGGTCTAATCAAAATTGGTTTTATCCAGAGAATGATATTGAATTTAATTTGTTGAAGTCAGACCTTGCACATTATTATGACTTAGATGAATTTCCATTAAGTGATTTAAAAATTTATTCAGTTTTTAAATGGATTTACTTAGTATCAAAGCAAGAAATAAAAAATTACGACCAAGTATGGGTAGATTTAGGTCTTTCCAATTTTGATAAAAATAGAATTATAAAAAGAGGAGAATTTGCTATTATTGTGGATTATTTTTTAAATCCCTTTAAAAACTTTAAAGTCAATTTTAAAGGTGAATTAGTTCATAATGAGAAGTAAGAATATTTACATAAGAAAAGCTATTCAGGAGGATCTTGACACTGTAATGCAAATAATTAAATCCTGTACAGAGGATATGATATCAAAAAAAATTTATCAGTGGAATGATAAATACCCTAATAAAGAAACTTTTTTTAATGATATTGAAAATGAAGATTTGCTTTTACTCGTTCAAGGTAATCAGTTACTAGGCTGTGTATCAGTTACTAATAA
>CACLGQ010000039.1 GCA_902606555.1 uncultured Bacteroidota bacterium | reverse complement strand
CATTGAAAACCTTTCAGGAACTGTTTCATATACATACTTCAGTCCATCAATCGCTGACCCTCCGTCAGCAAGGTTAACAAGAGCAAAATAAGTCATCATTAAACCTCCAAAAATTAAAACAATCACTTGGACGACATCTGTCCAAGCAACAGCAGCAAGACCACCCCATAGCGAATATGCGGCAGCAAATAACGCTAAACCAATAATTGAATTTATTAATATTGAACCATCCCCAGATCCCATTACAGTATCCAACGCGAGACCACCTAAGTAAAGCACGGTTGTTAGATTTACAAAAACAAATAATGCAATCCAAAATATAGCAAGTATTGTTTTAAGTTCAGTACTAAATCTCTTTTCAATAAATTCAGGTATGGTATATAATCCTTTTTCAATAAAAATTGGTAAAAAATATTTACCTACAATTAAAAGCGTTATTGCGGCCATCCATTCATACGATGCAATAGCTAATCCAAGGGCGAAGCCTGAACCGGACATTCCAATAAATTGCTCAGCAGAAATATTAGCAGCAATCAGTGAAGCCCCTATAGCCCACCATGGTAATGTCTTTCCAGCAAGAAAGTAATCCTCTGCGCTTTTTACCTTCCCCTTTTTTTCTCTTGAAACATACAAACCTATGCATAAAATTATTAGACAGTACAGAGAAAAAACGATAATATCAATTGTAGAAATATTCATGATTTTATGAAAATAAATTTGGCATGTTAATTGTTTATTTTAAGTAAATCTCGTGGAATGAATAGAAAAAACCAAAATAAAAGAAGGGAATTTTTAAACAACGTTTGCCCTACAGTTGCCCTGGCTTTCATGGGCGTATCAGTACTTCAAGCTTGCTCATCAGGAGGTGATGACTCTGATATAGGTGGAGGTAGTAATAATGGTGGTGGAAACAATAATGGAGGTAATGATCTTGGATACACTAAAAATGGTAACATAATAACTATCAATTTAAACCACTCTAGTTTTAGTGCTTTACACAGCAATGGATGGTTTAACTTGTATCAGGAAAAAGTATTATTATTAAAAGTAAGTTCTTCATCATATCGTGCCTTTACTGGTTCGTGCCCTCACCAAGGAACTCACACTGCTTGGTCATATAATGGATCATCAAGTGAATTTGTTTGTGGACAACATGGAAATAGTTATAAAACAGATTGTTCAACGTCAGGGACTGGTGGAGTTTTGAAATGCTATGATGCAGAGCTTTCAGGTACAAGTTTAAAAGTAACTAAGTCTTAGTTCTAAATTAAATGTATAAACCAATAATTAATCTTTATTGGTTCAAAAGGGATTTAAGGTTAATTGATAATGTTCCTCTTCAAATGTCATGTGATGATGAACACCCAACCCTTTTATTTTATCTTTTTGAACCTATACTTATCAATGATTCACACCATTCTGAAAGACATTGGAAATTTATAACGGAGTCTATTGTTGATATCAATAACTCTTTAAAGAAATATAAAACCAAAGTCCATTGTTATGAACTTGATGTAATAAGTTTTTTAAAAAGAGTTTCCAAACATTATACAATCAATAAAATTTTCTCACATTTAGAAACTGGTATTGGAGTAACATATCAAAGAGATTTAGAAGTCTCTTGTTTCAGTAAAAAAAATAACATCAAGTGGCACGAAGAAATAAGAAATGGTGTTTTTCGAGGGAGATCAAATAGAAATAATTGGATTAAAGATTGGAAAAATTATATGCAGCAAAATATAATTGATTTGGATTGCGATAAAAATGATTTTTTCAACATAAGTGATAAGCTTATTAAAACAATAGAAATCAAACCGAATGATGATAATAAAGTTGTTCAAAAAGGTGGTACGTCAGAGGGATTAAAATATCTAATATCATTCCTAAATGATAGATTTAAAAATTATCAAAATGATATTAGTAAACCACTAGAATCACGTACAAGTTGCTCACGCTTATCACCCTATTTCGCCTGGGGAAACCTTTCCACAAGATATGTATGGCAATTAGCTAAAAATGAAGTTTCAAAGGGTAAATCAAGATTTCATCTTAATTCATTTACTTCTCGACTGAGATGGCAAGCTCACTTTATTCAAAAATTTGAAATGGAATCAGATATTGAATTTAGAAGTATAAATAAAGGATTTGAAAAATTTAAAAAAAAGGTAAATGATAAGTTTATTTCTGCATGGAAAAAAGGTGAAACAGGGTATCCACTTGTTGATGCTAGCATGAGATGTTTAATTACAACTGGATATGTAAATTTCAGGATGAGAGCTCTATTAGTTTCGTTTCTAACACATCACCTATGGCAACCTTGGCAAGAGGGCGTAATATACCTGGCATCACTTTTCTTAGATTTTGAACCTGGAATACATTACCCACAATTTCAAATGCAGGCAGGTGAGACTGGAATCAATATGATAAGAATTTACAATCCTGTCAAAAACTCATTGGAACATGATAAAGATGGTGAATTCATAAAAAAATGGGTTCCAGAACTTAAAAATCTTCCCACTGAACTAGTTCACAAACCATGGGAAATAAATTTGTTTGAAAAAAACGAATTTAATTTTGAAACTGGTAAAAACTATCCTGAAAGAATTGTAGATGTAAGTAAAACATATTCCTTTGCATCAAAATCCTTATGGGCTATGAGAAAAGATAGTCAGGTTAAATTGGAATCTGACAGAGTATTAAATAGACATACTAATCCAAATCGAAAAGCATTTCAAGATTAATAATTGTAGCCCCACTAGGAATCGAACCTAGATCTAAAGTTTAGGAAACTTTTGTTCTATCCGTTGAACTATGGGGCTCAAGAAATTGATTTAATTAGTTTTATTAACTTTTCCTTTGTTTCACATGAACTGAAAGAATGTTCAATAGCATTCAGATTAGACTGAATAATTTTTTCCATACTCCAATTTAGTTCATTATAAGCAATAGCGTATTCGTTAGACAAGCTAGTGTTAGATATAGCCCTTCCATCTGTGTTTATGCTGAGAGAAATCGAGGAATCATATATTTCATTTATTGGGTGATCAATAAATGAATTAACGGTGTTTGTCTTAATGTTACTTGTTAAACAAATTTCTAAGTGATAATTATTTTCTGATAAAAACTTTACTAATTTTTTATCCTCTAAACAACGAACACCATGACCAATTCTTTTTGCACCTAGTTTATTAATTGTTTCCCAAATACTTTCAGAACCTTTAGCCTCACCTGCGTGGGCTGTAATATTCAAGTTATTATTTTTTGCATAAGTAAATGCTTCAATATGATTATCAATTGGATATCCTGCCTCATCAGCAGCGATATCAAAACCCACTACACCCTTTTCAGAAAACTCATTCACTAACTTTA
Organism: uncultured Bacteroidota bacterium; assembly: GCA_902606555.1. Classification (GTDB taxonomy): domain Bacteria; phylum Bacteroidota; class Bacteroidia; order Flavobacteriales; family Flavobacteriaceae; genus Eutrophosalina. The sequence goes on along the minus strand of CACLGQ010000039.1, from coordinate 1,742 downwards.
CAGTTTTTAAACTTTCATCCTCAGAATAATGTCTCAAAGTGCATAAGATAAGTCCATAATCTATATTGTATTTTTTTGATTGGATTGATGCAGATTTGCATATAGTTTCAACAACTTTTTCAGCATTAAGCTCACCTTCACAATGAAGCAAAGGTGCGAACCTTATTTCGGCGTAGATTACGTTATCGTCCTGAAGTTGTTTGAATAAATCTTCAACAATTAATTCTAAATTCTTTTTTGTTTGCATTAACTCAATTGCATTGTCAGCACACTTTAAATAATCCTTTAATGAGGTGCAATTTTTTCCTGCTTGAAATGAAGATTTATAATGATTAAAATCAACTGTAGGGTCAATTTTTTTTACTACATCATAGCTTAAACTACAATCAAGGTGTAAGTGTAATTCTATTTTTGGTAGATTGCTAAATTTGCTGACTTGCATAATTAATATTCCTTTTTAAACCTTTATATTTCGCTCTTTTCAGCGGACTTTCTTTAAACACAACCTTGAAAACTTCATCGGTCATTTCTATCCAGTCTTTTTTAGTGTATTCATTTATATCTTTGTGGGGTTTTAAAAGAGGTTCATTATTAGGTTTTGAGAATTTATTCCATGGACAAACATCTTGACATATATCACATCCAAAGATCCAATCATTAAAATCTTTTTTCAATTCTTCTGGAAATTGTTCTTTTAACTCAATTGTAAAATATGAAATACACTTGGACGCGTCAATTTTGTAAGGTTCATAAAGAGCATCAGTTGGACAGGCATCTAAACAAGCTGTGCATGAACCACAATAATCTTTAGTTTCATTATCATAATTTAGTTCAATATCAACTATTATTTCAGCTATAAAAAAAAATGATCCTGTTTTCTTACTGATTAAATTTGTGTTTTTTCCTATCCAACCCAATCCACTTTTTTTTGCCCAGGCTCTTTCCAAAATTGGAGCAGAATCAACAAATACTCTTCCATCAATATCACCTATCTCATTTCTCATTTCATTGAGTAAGATTTTTAACTTATTCTTAATTATAAAATGATAATCTTTACCATATGCATATTTTGATATCTTGAAATTATTCCGTTCATCAAGTTTTTTTTCTGGATAATAATTATACAATAAAGAAATAACGCTTTTTGAGCCTTCAACTAGTTTTGTAGTATCTAGTCTCTTATCAAAATTTCTTTCCATATACGACATCTTTCCGTGATAGTTGTTTTTTAACCAATTCTCAAATCTTCCAATCTCATCCTGCAAGAAACCTGACTCAGAAATACCACAGGAAATAAAGCCTAACTCAAGAGCTTTATTTTTAATAAAATCAGTATAATAAGACTTCAAGTTCATATTAAATCAATCAAACAAATCTTTCTGACTATTTAAAATTTCAATATCTAAATGTTTATATGCTTTTTTAGTTACCTGTCTTCCCCTAGGTGTTCTTAATAAAAAACCTTCTTGTATAAGGAAAGGTTCGTATACCTCCTCAATTGTTTCTGCTGTTTCTGAAACAGCTGTTGATAATGTATTAATACCCACAGGCTGACCATTAAATTTTTTAATTAACGTAGTTAAAATTTTATTATCCATTTCATCCAACCCAAATTTATCTACGTTTAAAGATTTTAATGCATACTTAGTTATTTCAATATCAATATTTCCATCTCCTTTAATTTGAGCAAAGTCTCGTACCCTGCGGAGTAATGAATTACAAATTCTCGGGGTACCTCTACT
>CACLGQ010000038.1 GCA_902606555.1 uncultured Bacteroidota bacterium | reverse complement strand
TTATGCTTAGTATACTTGAAAGTTTATTTAAATTATTGAGTGATTTATCAGAATCAAATTTTCCAATCATGCTTGGTAAAAGAATATTTTCTTTGGCAGTTAATTCAGGAAGTAATTGATGAAATTGAAATATAAATCCAATCTTTTTATTTCTAAATGATGACAATTCTTTATCATTCATTTTGGTTAAGTCTGTTTTTTCAAATAATAGTGAGGTTTTGTCATTTTTATCAAAACTGTCAATCGTACCTAAAATGTTTAAAAGAGTTGTTTTTCCAGCGCCTGATGGCCCAACTATCGAGATAAAGTCACCTTTATCAATTTTCATTGAAATATTGTTAAGAACAATTTGATTGTTATAAGATTTATTAAGATTCTTTATTTCAATCATTTCTTCTCAATTTATTAAAATCTATTAAATAATTAACCCTCAATGACAATTGATGCTCAATGGGTATTTCAAAAAGATTTTTTAAGCTTTTATAATAATTTAGAGCTGATTTATCGTCTCTATTAAAAATTTGATTTTTATATTGAAGGGTTATTGTGCTTCCTGGTGAAAACCACCAATCAAATGTTAAATCTACATTCCATAAGTTAAAGTTAGTGTTTGGATCATTTCTCAAAAGTGAATAATCAACAATTTCTCTTTGACCATTTTCAAGAAGTTTATATAATACTTGATCATATTTTGCAACACTCCAGAAATTTCTAAACTTTAATGCTAGATATTTATAGTTATCGATATTATAAGTTAGGTCAATCGAGTTTTCAATTGATTTAACTAATCTTTTTCCAAAATGGATATCATTATTTCTTTTCTGTAAAAAGCCAACATCATCACCTTTTTTCTCAGACTCTGATCTAAAATTTAATGTTAATTTATTTGATGCCCTGTATTTTGCATTAAACCTCAGTCTATTTCTATACGTATTTTCATCAAATTGTTTGTTATTGTATCCGTTAGATTCAAACTCAAAACCATAAGAAAAAGTGTTGTTATTGTTAGTGTCAAAACCAAATTCAAGTCCATAATTTGCTGGTTCAATTAGATAACTATCCTCAGTTCTAGTTTCATAAAAATTTCTATTTGAACCAGTATAATCAAAAACTATTTGATAATTTACAAGTTTTTGAGTTTGGAAATCATGACTAAGTCTCCAGCCAGAACCTGTTCTCAAAAAATCATGAAATCGAAATCTGTTGTTTAAAAAAAATCGGCTGTTGTAGCTCCTTAAAAACTTATTTTCTTTAGCCATCTTGTAATTTATACCAATTCTAAATGCTTGTGCATTTTTTAAGTTGAATATCCCTAATTCATTTTGATTGTAGTACTTATCAATACCGCCCCAGCCAAGCGAAAACCTAAAATTACCTCTCAGTTCGCTTATGTTTATCGCTCCCCTAAAACCCTTTTTATCAGAGAATCTTGGAGCATAGCTTCGAAAAAAATGTGATTTAATATTAAAATTTCTTTTATCATCAAATAAATCTATAACAAGGGCAGAGGCATTGCCATTTAGCCCTGATGATCTATTAACATTTGTATTTAAAAAACTTATTGATGAGTAATCATTTATGAGCTGTTGACTTAGTGATAATACATTATAATTAGTTAAAGGTGAAATTATTTCTCTTCTTTCGGAATTATCAGATGTATCTTTAAAATAAGCATAGGCTTTCCCTGTTATTGCATTAATAAATCCGATACTTAACTTACCATCAGTTGTTCCAGTAACTTTTATTGAATTGATCAAATCTGGTTTTTCATCATATCTAATTAACTCCTCATTTTCATTTAAATAATCATCCTCATCAAAATTAATGTCCTGTCCAATTCTCCTGCTGTAGAAAAAGTTTCCACTACGATATCCAATACCATCAGCTTTTTCAAATAAATCTGCTCCCTCAGTAAAAAAAGCTCTTTTTTCTGAAAATTGTTGTTCAAATGGGCTGAGATTTAATTCTCTATCATCAAAAGAAACTTGACCAAAGTCAGGAATTAATGTCATATCTAAAGTAAAACTGTTATTAATTCCATACTTTAAATCCATTCCTGCTGAATATGATGAAGTCGACTTTAGACCTTTCTGTGCATTAACAGAGGACTGTAAATATGGGTAGAAGAATAGTCTTGTTGGTGGTTTAATGTTTTGTAAGTTTTTTAGTATACCCATGGATTCATGATATTCAAATATCTTTGAATCGACAGGATTCCAAGCATATCCATTGTCATCTAGATCAGGCATTGATCTGCCGAAATTTAATCCCCAATTTTGAATATCATTTTCTGGAAATCTAATAGCACTGTATGGGATAATAAATTCAACTGACCATCCATCATCATTTATATTCATTTTAGCATCAAAAACTGTATCATAATTAAGGCTTTCCCCACTGAATTCACCAGAGCTGAATGAATCTCCAATAGCACCCGAGCTTGTAATAATGAATCCAAAATGGTTTAATCTATCATCATAAGTATCCAGTGATATCCAAAAGGATTCACTTTTAACACCAAAAATCTTATCTCTTGGACTAAATTCACTTGGAATATTTTTTGAATCTGGATGATTTAATTGTGCTCCTATGTACAAGGCGTTATCATCATATCCAAAATAAACTTTTGAATCATATTCATCAGGTATTTTTTCTCCAGCCTTAGTTTCAGGCATTATTAAGGTAAAATTCTCAGCAGCTTTGATATTCTGCCATTCAGTTTCTGTAAGTTTCCCATCAATTGTTGGAGGTTCAATAAATCTATATGCATCAATTGATTTTCTTTCTTGGGATTGAGTACTTAAAAAAAAGATTAATAAAATAAAATTAAATAATGCTCTCATGAATCCCAACAAATATACTTACAAAAAAAAGATATGAACTTTATCAGTATATTAAACTTATCAGATGAAGATGTACTATTTATTTTTTTTAAGACTATTGTAGTCAATTAGATAATTTAATCTCAGTGATAACTGGTGTTCTGATGGCGTGTCAAATAAATTTTTAAGACTGTTGTAATAATTTATTCCTGATTTATTGTCTCTATTAAAAATTTGATTTCGATACAATAAAACCATATTACTACCTGGAGCAAACCACCACTCGAAATTTAAATCTAAATTCCAAATGTTAAAATTTGTATTTGGGTTTTTATTTAGAATAGAGTAGTCAACTTCTTCGCGAGTACCGTTATTCAACAATTCAAAAAGTTTTTCTTTATAACTTGCAACACTCCAAAAATTTCTAAACCTTAAACTAAGAGACGCGTCTCTGTTGAAATTATATTCCATTCTTAAATTATTTTCTATCGCTTTTATTTGTCGAATACCAAAATAGATTAGTCCATTACTTTTCATTAAAAAACCAACATCATCATTTATTTTTTCTCTCGATGTTCTAATATTCATTGAAAGCCTTTCTGATAAACGATAATCTATATATAATCTAAACTCATTTTGAAATTTATTTTCATTGAATTGATAATTCTTATAATTAGTAAAAATATAGTCGGTGCCAAAAGAGAATTTCTTCGTATTGTCTGAATCAATTCCAAAGCTCGTTGTTAGTAGTGAGGGATCTAAAATAAAACTATCTTCTGTTCTAGTTTCATACCAATCTTTTAGCCTTGAGACTCCCCTTGACCTAATCGAAAACCGCCACAAATTATTTGTTTGAAAACTTGTCCATAAGCTAAAACCACTTCTGTTTTTTATATTACTGTCATATCTTGTTTGATACCCAAAATATAGCCCACTTTGGAAGCTTCTAAAGTATTTGTTTTTTTTTAAAATTTGATACGATACTCTTGAGCCATATTGAATAAAATTTTGCCCATTATAAAATCCTATTTCATTTTGATTATAATATCTATCAGTTGCATTAATATTTAAATAGTACCTAAAGTTACCCTTAAGCTCTTCAATTGTTATAATTTTTCTTTCACCACTTTTTTGTGATAGTTTTGGTGATAAGGTTTTGTAATAATATCCTTTAAAACTAAAATTCCTTTTATTGTCAAATATATTAGCCATAAAAGCATAATTATTTGCATCTTCAAAGCTGGATTCTCTACTTAGATTTCCATTTATAAATCCAATGGTAGAATAGTCATTGAGAATTTTTTGAGACAATGATAAAACATTAAAATTAGTTAAGGGTGTGATAAGTTCTTTTCTAATATTATTATTGCCATCACTAATAAAAGCAAATGACTTGTCAGTTATTGCATTTAATAAACCTATGCTTAGATTGTTATTTGTAGTTCCAGTTAACTTTATTGAATTTAAAAGTTTGGGAGTTTCATCAAAACTTAAAAGCTTATCTCCATCAACAAGAATTTCATTTTCATCAATTTCTGTACGTTGACCAATTCTTCGGCTATAAAAAAAACTTCCACCCCTATATGAAGCTCCATCTACAATTTTAAAAAGATCAGCTCCCTCAGTAAAAAAAGGTCTATTTTCATCAAATTCTTGTTCGAAAGGCGTTAAGTTTAACTCCTCATCGTCAAATGTGACTTGACCAAAATCTGGAATTAAAGTTGCATCAATGGTAAAACTATTACTTAAACCATATTTTAAGTCAAGGCCAGCTGAGTATGAATTACTTGGTTTTAAGTCTTTTTGAAAATTAAGGGATGATTGTAGGTAAGGATATAAAAACAATCTGGTGGGCGGATTAATTTCTTTTATGTTTTTAACTAATCCTAATGATTCATGGTAATTTAAAATTCTCTCATCAACTGGACTCCATACATAAGTTTCTTCAAACTCCTTTATGTTTCTTCCAAAATTTATCCCCCAACTGTGATTTTTTTTATTTGGAAACCTTAATGCACTGTATGGAATAATAATTTCCGTATACCAACCATTAATATTTTTTTGAACTTTGGCATCAAATAATGTATTAAACTTTAAACCACCCTCTTCGAAATCACCAGTGTTTAAACCATCAATTAACCCTCCAGAACTTGTTACAAAAAATGTAAAACGTTCTTTTGTATTATCATATGTGTCAATAGAAACTAAAAATTTTTCAGAAATAGCATCCATTTCATCTCTTTCACTAAACTCTGATGGAATATTTTTAGGGTCTGGGTGATTAAGTTGTGCGGCAACATAAATTGCTTTGTCATCATATCCAAAATAAACAAAGGTCTCATATCCTTGTGGTATTTTTTCACCTGATCTGTTTTCAGGTTGAAAAAGTGTAAAATTTGTAGCAGGAATTATTTTTTTCCATTCTTTTTCAGAGAAAATTCCATCAATTTTGGGTGGAACTTGAAATCTGTATGCTTCAATTATTTTTCTTTCTTGAGTTATGGCATTAAATGAAAATGTAAAAAAAAAGAATCCGCAGTAGATATATTTCATTCGTGTTGCAAATATAATTTTATAATTTAACTTTAAATTTGATTGGATTTATGAAAACTATAATTTTTGGTGGTGGATGTTTTTGGTGTACTGAAGCTATTTTTAAATATGTGAGTGGAGTAGAAGATGTAGTCCCAGGATACATAGGAGGAACGACTCAGAATCCAACATATGAAGAAGTTTGCACTGGAAAAACTGGTCATGCAGAAGCTGTAAAAATTTATTATGATGAAACTAAAACAACAT
>CACLGQ010000037.1 GCA_902606555.1 uncultured Bacteroidota bacterium | reverse complement strand
ACAAATGGTAAATACAATATTGACGGTCTATTAACAATTAAAGGAATAACTAACCCTGTGTCTTTCACTCTAGAACCAAGTAATGGAAATTACTTTGCTAATTTAATTTTTGACAGAATAAAATTTGATGTCACATACAGATCTGGCAGTCTTTTTGAAAACCTTGGTGATAGGATGATTCTTGATGAAGTAGAACTTCAAGTAACATTAATCGAGTAACTCACATTGAATTTTTTGGAGGAACCCTTCCACGGAAGATTTTTTCAAAGTAAAATCCAATCTGATATAACAACTCCTCGTCGAATGATTTACCAATAAACGTGACCCCTGCGGGTTCATTATTTTGTCTTAGTCCGATTGGGACAGTGAGACATGGGTTGTGTGCAACTGCAGCATATCCAGCGTGATAGTTATTTAATGAAATAACAGCATCAAGATTAAATTTTTCAATAGGAATATCAAAAAATTTATTTCCTTCCTTCATCAGTCTAATTTTTAGTTTTTCAAAATCCTCCATGTTCATTGTGTCGCTAATAATTTTTTTAAAAATTCCCTGACCATATGGTGCTCTGACTAAAGAATCTTTATTGTTGAATTGAATTATTGATGATATATCCGACACTTCAAGATTTTTATTTCCATAAGTTGATAAGTAACTTTTTAAATCTCTTCTCATGTCTTCATCTAAAATCTTAGAAAAATTTGAAACATTAACTCTTGGAGATTCTATTTCAATCACATTAATATTATCTTTTTTTAATTGATCCACAGCCTTTTTATATAATGAATCATTTTGATAAAAATTTTTGTAGTAACCAAGTCGAACTTTAGAGATATCATATTTCATAACATTATTAATATCAATATCATTACTATATTTTGAGTAGCTATCTTGTGAATCATATCCATTTATTGCATTATAGACAATTATGTTGTCAATAATATTTTTTGTCATTGGACCAGCTGTGTCAAGAGTTGACGAAATGGGCACAATGCCTGATCTGCTAATATTACCAATTGTGGGCTTCAACCCAACCAATGAGTTAGCAGAGGATGGTGAAAGAATTGATCCAGATGTTTCTGAACCTAACGAAACAGATGATAAATTTGATGTTGTTGCGACACCACTTCCGGAGCTGGAACCCCCTGTATCAATAATTTTTCTTCCATAAGGGTTTAAAGTTTGACCTCCTAATGATGTATAACCATTAGGACACCCTGAGCAAAAATAATTTGCCCATTCACTCAGGTTTGTTTTACCAAGAACTATAGCTCCTTCGCTTTTTAATTTTTTTGTTATGAACGCATCCTTGGTGTAATTTTGTCTTAGACTGTAAGCACCTGCAGTTGTTGGCAGGGATTCAAAACCTATGTTATCTTTTAACAAAATCGGGATGCCAAAAATTGAGTAGATATTATCATTCCCCAATATGTCTTTTTTTCTTGCTTCATTCAACGCATCTTTATTCAAAGAGATTATAGAATTTAAATAAGTTACATTGTTAAATTCTATTGAATAAATCCTTGAGATGTAAAATAAAGTAAGATCATAATAATTAAATTTTTTATCAATAATTTGTTTCTGAATTTCAGGAATAGATTTCTCAACTATTAATGGCTCAAGTTGGTTATATCTTTTCTTTAAAAATAAATCGATTTCTTTCTCATATCCTCTTATTAGATCGTTTTTATCTGTACTCAGAGATTGAATTCTTTTGTATTGGAGTTTCTTATTTTTTGAGCTACTATTTTCCAAAATCTCTGGTTTTTCATCATAAGGTTCCCATAATTTAACCTCAGAGCTACATCCAAAAATTAATAGTGCTATAATGTATTTAATATATTTTTTCATTTCATTTTATTTTATTTTCGATTATTTCTTCCATTTTCATACCTCTTGATCCCTTTATTAAAATAATTGTCTCAGGAATTTCATTTACATTTCTGTAAAATTCTTCTTTATTTCTAAAGAAATAGAATGATTTATTTATTGATTTAGCTTTAAAAAATTCTTTTCCGATAAAATAACAACTATCAATTTTTTTACTAATTAATAAATCAATTATTTTTTTATGTTCAATAAAGGAATTTTGGCCAAGTTCAAACATATCACCAAGAATAACAGCTTTTGATTTATCAATCTTTGAAAATGACTCAATTGCATTGATAACGCTAGTTGGATTTGCATTGTATGCATCAAGAATTATTTCTTTTTTATTTATTTCAATTAATTGTGATCTGTTGTTTTTTGATTTAAACAAATTAAGAGCATTTTGAATTTTATTTGTTTTTATTCCAAAGTACAGACCTAGGGTAATTGCAGCACAAATATTTGAATAATTATAGTCACCATAAATATTAGAATTGTAATTGATATCATTATTTTTTACAGTTATTTTTTTACCAGATATTAATTCAAATTTATAGTTCCCATCGATTGTTGATGAGAATGATACATTTTTATGATTTTGAAATCTTTTTTGTTCTTTATCATCAAGATTTAATATTAGTGTTTTATTGTTTTTAATAATCCAGTTATATAATTCTGTTTTAGCCTTAATAACCCCGTCAATATTTATAAATCCCTCCAAATGAGCTTTTCCAAAATTTGTAATATACCCAAAATCAGGCTGTGATAGTTTGGTTAAAAAATCAATTTCTCCGAAATTATTGGCACCTAATTCTATTACGGAATACTCAGTATCATCTTTAATTTGTAGTAGGCTTAATGGAACACCTATGTGATTATTGAAATTTCCTTTTGTTGAGATTGTTTTGAAATTAGAACTTAAGACACAATCAATTAGCTCTTTAGTTGTTGTTTTTCCATTACTGCCAGTTAAAGCTATAACTACAGATTTTGTTTTTAATCTATGAAAGTTTGCAAGTTTTTGTAAAGTTTGTAAGGAATCTTTAACTCTTAAAATCTTACTATTATTAGAAATAGAATTTGAATCGACAACTGCAAACTTTGCCCCTTTACTTAGTGCTTCCTCAGCAAATTGATTACCGTCATAATTTTCCCCTTTAATTGCAAAAAACATCGATCCATTTCTTACAGACCTTGAATCAATATCTACAATTGATTTACATTCTAAAAACTTATTATGCAAGTCTTTAATATCCATTACTTAAATATAAATAGATTAGATAAAAATAAAATTAGAATATTTTTATCTTTTTTTAGGCTTAGTGGCATTTCTTGCTTCACCGAGATATGACATTGCGCATCTAAAGCCAATATAGTTTGTAGTCATATATTCTGGAAAAAATCTTCTTTGGGCAGGATCTAAATAGTATGATCTATCAAGCCATGAGCCACCTTTATATACTCTAGAGTCATTGCTGATTAAGGAAGATCTAAATTCGCTAGGATCAGATTGGTCGTCTGATGGTGAGCTGTACATGTCCTTGTTTTGATCCTGACCCATGTAAAAGAATCTTGAGGACTCTGAGTCTCCATCATTGAAGTCACGATTATCTGACTTTGAATAATTAGTTCTAACAAGATCATCATCATCTAAACTTTCCTGAACTAATTCTCCAGGAAGACTCTTAAAATTGATTCTACCATTAGGTAGTCTTTCAATTTGGTTAGCTAAATTTTCTTCGTTTACAGCAGTAACTCTTCCATTTTCATCTATAACAGGTTTTGTGTATAAATTTCCCCTGAAATAATTGAAGTCATTGGCATCTTCATCAATTATAGGTCTGTAAACGTCGGCAACCCATTCAGCAACATTACCACCCATCCCATATAAACCAAAACTATTTGCTGGATATGACCTCACAGATGTTGTTATCCCAGATCCAGTTTCAGACCAACCTGCAATGCCACCATAATCTCCTTTACCTAATTTATAATTTGCTAATTGGTCACCAAGTGTTTTCTTTCTTTGTGATCTAGTATACTCACCTTCCCAAGGAAATTTCTTTTTTCCTCTGTACAAGTTTGCGTTTCTAAGTTCATCCATCCCAAGAGCTGCGTATTCCCACTCCGTCTCAGTAGGAAGTCTATATGCTGGTAAAAGAATACCATCTTCAATACCTGCAAAATCATACCCTTCTTCTCCCTCACTAGTGGCTTTATCACCAATTAACTCTTCAATGTTATCACCCAATGAATTTTCTGGATCAAGAAGATATCTGCTTGTATTAAAGTTCAACTTTGAATTTGGACTTAAAACAGAGTCTCTTTGCAAAAACCCTTTTTCAGCTAAGACTCTAACGTTAACCCTTTGAGTTCGCCATTTGGCATAATTAGTTGCTTGTTTCCAGCTCACACCTACAACAGGGTGATTTTGAAAAGCGGGATGTCTTAGATAATTGTTAACCATATCTTCATTAAAACCTAATGGATTTCTCCAGACTAGTGTGTCTGGTAGTGCAGAGTAATATATTTCTTTAAGTTGATCATTATTACCATACATGTTCTTAAGCCAAAATAAATATTCAACATACATCGCATTAGTCACTTCAGTTTCATCCATAAAAAAAGATCTAACGTACTGTTGAGTTGGTGTATTATTCCAATCATGCATTACATTATCTTTTGTATTTCCTTTTACAAACGTTCCACCTTGGATAAAAATCATTCCAGGTGCATTTATTTGACCTTTGTACTTGTTGTTTAATTTGAAACCACCATCTGCTGAGTTAATTTTCCAGCCGGTTGCTTGAGATATATTTTTACCAGATTTATAGCTATTTCTATTACAAGAAATTAAAAAAGTTATAGAAAATATGAGAATGCAAAGGGTAATTTTTTTCATAAATTGCGATGTAAATATATGAAGATTGATTATAAAATAAACACTCTACTAAAAAAATAGCAATAATCAGACCATAATTTTGAATTAAACACAATAATTATCTAATAAGGGGTTAATTAAAAAATTTTATAATATTGATTTGGTCATTTATTCTTTTATTTGAATATCAAAAATCTTACTTTTTATATTTTAATCCTATTTGTATTAGAATCTAGCATTGCTCAAAACATAGTTGTGAGTGCTGGTTCATCTGATGCAAACCAAAATTTTCAAGTCGATTATTCAGTCGGTCAAATTTTTTTCCAGGAATTTCAAGATTCAGATTACACTGGACCAAGATCATACTACAAAGAAGGAGTTCATCAGGTCTTTTTTGTAGACGAAGGTTTCAGCTCTCTGGTTTTCGATGTTGTAACAAAGGCTTACCCAAATCCAACAAGGGGTGTTTTTAATATTTCATTGGATATCGACGCTAGTGATATTATGGGTTTATCATACTCTATTTACTCTCAACAAGGCCAGTTGATATATAGTGGAATAGTTGAAAAGAATCCATTTAAAATTGATATTTCTGGATTTTCAACAGGTGTATATTTTATATACTTATACAATCTAGCAAAACAAACTAAACTTATTAAAATAATTAAATACTAAATCTCACATGAAAACAATTAATTTATTCATTTTGGCATTATTATCTTGTTCAATTATGTATGCACAAGCTCCTCAGGAATTTTCATACCAAAGTGTTGTTAGGGATAATGCCGGCAAACTTCTAGTTAATCAAGAGCTTTCTGTTGATATTTCAATAACAAATGGCTCAATTTCCATCTACAATGAAAGCCATAATGTAGTAACAAGTCCAAATGGATTAATAAGTATTGATGTTGGTTCAAAAAATCCAACATCATTTTTGAAAATCGATTGGGGAAGCTCCTCTCATTACATAAATGTGGACATTAGTAATAGCAATGGGGTTTCAATTTCAACAAAAAGTAAACTTTTAAGTGTACCATACGCTCTTTACTCGGCCAATACACCTGATGGAGGT
>CACLGQ010000036.1 GCA_902606555.1 uncultured Bacteroidota bacterium | reverse complement strand
TCTGAATTTAAAAAATCAGAAAATGATGACCTAATTAAAGGTTTTGAGCTTATTTACAATAAGCTTTATGATACTTTGAAGTCCAATGGTTTAACTGTTATAGTTGTAAACAAGGGGGATGTCTTTGATTCTGAAAAACATGAAGCTATAACACAAATTAAAGCAACTGATAAAAAAATGGTGGGTAAGGTTGTAGATATTATTGAAACCGGTTATTGTTTGGGTGATAAGATTTTACGCTATCCAAAAGTTGTAGTTGCTAATTAATTCCAATGAAAGAAGATTATTATAAGATTTTAGGAGTAGAAAAAAACGCATCTGAGTCTGAGATTAAGAAGGCCTATAGAAAGTCTGCAATTAAATACCATCCTGATAAAAATCCTGGAGATAAAAGTGCAGAAAACAAGTTTAAACAAGCAGCTGAGGCTTATGAGGTTTTAGGAAACAGTGATAAAAGAGCTAAATATGATCAATTTGGGCATGCAGCGTTCGATGGTTCAGGTGGATTCGGTGCTGGAGGAATGAATATGGATGATATTTTCAGTCAATTTGGTGATATTTTTGGTGGTACATTTGGAGGCTTTGGAGGTTTTGGCGGATCGTCTCAAAGAAGATCAAAAGGAACTAATCTCAGAATTAAAGTCTCCTTAACCATAAATGAAATTGCAAATGGGGTTAATAAAAAAATAAAAGTTAGTAGAAAAATTCGTGCAACTGGGACTGAATATTCTTCATGCCCGCAATGCGGAGGATCTGGACAAGTAACACAAATAACAAATACAATTCTTGGAAGGATGCAGTCTACTACAACATGTAATACTTGTTCTGGAACTGGCAAAATTGTCACTAAAAAGGCACCAGGATCTGATGCTAATGGTCAAGTTTTAGTTCAGGAAACAGTTGAAGTAAAAATACCCGCAGGTGTTGAGGATGGCATGCAACTCAGAGTTAGTGGAAAAGGAAATGATGCAATATCGGATGGTATCTCTGGTGATTTATTAGTACTAATTAATGAACTGGATGATGATAATTTTAAGAGAGAGGGTAATAATTTGCACTATGATTTATACATCAGTATCTCAGAGGCTGTTCTTGGTGTATCTAAAGAAATTGATACAGTTAATGGAAAAGTGAGAATTAAATTAGATGCTGGAATTCAATCGGGAAAAATTTTGAGACTAAGAGGCAAAGGATTAAGATCTCTTAATAGTTACGGATCAGGTGATTTGTTAGTTCATATAAATGTTTGGACACCAAAGACTATCAATAAAGATCAAAGACAGTTTTTTGAGGAAATGAAGGACAGTGACCATTTTAAACCTAGCCCTGATAAAACTGATAAATCTTTTTTTGAAAAGGTAAAAGATATGTTTTCTTAACTTTACTCTACAATAAAAATTATGTCAAAAATTTTAATAGTTGAAGATGAGGAAGCTATCAGAAGGGTTTTAAAAAAAGTTCTTTCTGAAGAAAGTTCTAAATTCCTTTATCTTATCCTCCCATTCACGGACAACATTACATAAAAATGTTCCTTCATTAGATTTAAATGTTTCATCATACTTAACTGTTTTACTGTTGGGGTAAATTCCGATTGCTGAAGCAGAAATAATATGGGATATTTTGTGATTCTTATCCCTTTTAATTATTTGGTACAAGGTTGATAATGAGTCAAGTCTGGATTTAATAATTTTTTTTTTGTTTTTATTGCTCCAAAAAGAAAAAACTGATGAGCCTGCCAAATTAATTATAACGTCAACTCCAACGATAGATGATTTGTCTATGACTTTTTCAGAGGGATTCCACATAAAATATTCAATTCTTGAATCATTAGATATTCTAAATTGTCGAGAAAGTATATTAACTGAGTGACCTTCATTTATCAGGTATGATGATAATCTTGTGCCAATTAAACCTGTGCCTCCACTAATCAAGAACTTCATTTTTATTCTGTATTTATAATATCATCAAAGTTAATTTGTAATTTTACATTTTTAAAATTTAGTTGTGAAAATCGTATTATCAAAAAAATCTAAAATTGGAAATGTTGATTTTGAAAACCTTGAATTTGGAAAAATTTTTACGGATCATATTTTTGTAAGTAAATTCTCAAACGGAAAATGGACAGATGGAGAAATAATGCCATATGGTGATTTCTTGATTAGTCCATCCGCGAGAGTTTTTCACTATGGTCAAGCAATTTTTGAAGGGATGAAATGTTATAAAAGCGACAAGGATTCTCTGATATTGTTCAGACCCGATGAAAATTTTAAGAGATTTAATAAGTCATCTGACCGCATGGCAATCCCTAAAATTAACAAAGATGTTTTTTTTAACGGTCTTAATCAATTACTAAAATTGGACTGTGAATGGGTAAAAAAAGGAGATGGTAATGCATTATATATACGACCATTTGTATTTGCATCTGAACCCTCAATTAATGCCAGTGAAGCTGATGAATATATTTTTATGATTATTTGCTGTCCATCTAAGTCATATTATGGTGACAAGAAAATAAGTGTGAAAATTGAGGAGAAATATAGTCGTGCTGCTAGAGGGGGTGTTGGTTATGCAAAAGCTGCTGGTAATTATGCAGCACAATTTTACCCTACACTACTAGCAAAAAAAGAAGGATATCAACAAATAATTTGGACAGATTCAAATAATCACAAATCAATTGAAGAGGCAGGCACTATGAATTTATTTTTCAGAATTAAAAATAAATTGATTACATCACCTGTTAGTGATAGTATTCTAGACGGTATCACTCGCAAAAGCATTATTGAGTTGGCTCGGAATTTTAATATTGAAGTGGAAGAAAGACCCATAACAATTGACGAACTTTTAAGTTCTTTCAAAAATGGTTATTTAAAAGAAATTTTTGGTAGCGGCACTGCTGTTGTTGTACTACCGATTCACTCTTTTGGATATCAAAATAAAGACTACAATATTCCAGATTTAGAGAACCCTTTTTCTTTAAAATTAAAAAAATTAAGGTAAACAATTATGACTTGGTTATTTGTGATATCAAGATGCCAAAGAAAGACGGAATTGATGTGCTAAATTTTATAAAAAAATACAATGAAGAAACTAATGTAATTATGATTTCGGGCCATGGTGATCTTAAAACCGCAGTTAGAGCGATGAGGATTGGCGCATTTGATTACATTGAGAAACCACCAGACTTAAATAATTTATTAAATTCAGTTAGAGGTGCATTAAAATCAAAATCTGGAAGTACAAAAAAAGTTAAAAAAACTATAAAGAAAGGCAAATTTGAAATTGTAGGCGAATCCAAAAAAATTATTGAATTAAAAGATTTAATTTTTAAAATTTCACCTACAAATGCTAAAGTACTTATTTTGGGTCCTAATGGAGCAGGTAAAGAATTGGTTGCCCGACAAATTCATTTGAATAGCTTAAGAAATGACGGTCCTTTTGTAGAGGTTAATTGTGCAGCAATACCATCAGAATTGATTGAAAGTGAGCTTTTTGGCCACCTGAAAGGTTCATTTACATCTGCTCACAAGGATAGGACAGGAAAGTTTGAAGCAGCAAATAACGGTACATTATTCCTTGACGAAATTGGAGATATGAGTTTATCTGCTCAATCAAAAGTTCTAAGAGCTATCCAAGAAAATAAGATTCAAAAAGTTGGAAGTGAAAAAGATATTTTTGTAAATACTAGAGTAATAGCTGCTACGAATAAAAATGTTAAGGATTTAATTTCATCCAACAAGTTTAGAGAAGATTTATATCATAGAATTTCAGTTATTGAACTTAATGTCCCAAAACTTGATGATAGAAAAGATGACATTTCCGAACTTGTTGCTTTCTTTTTGGATCAAATCTCTGTTCAATATGACAAGAATTTAATTACCATTGATAATAAAGCATTGAAAAAGCTTTCGAGCTACAGTTGGCCAGGAAATGTTCGTGAACTAAGAAATGTTGTTGAGAGACTTATTATTTTAGTTGAGTCTGATAATATAACTGAAAAGGACGTTATTAAATTCTCAGGTAAATAAGTTTATGAAAAAAATATTTATCATTCTATTTTTTTTTATTTCCCTAAATAATATTGGGCAAGACGAAAAAGTTATCAAAGATATATTTGAGGCTGGCTTTACTGAAAGTAAAGCTTACTCGTGGTTAGATTACTTATCAAATGAAATTGGAGGTAGACTTTCTGGATCATATGAGGCTCAATTAGCTGTAGAATGGTCAAAAAAGGAATTAGATAAATTAAATTTTGATAAAGTATGGTTGCAACCTGTTATGGTTCCAAGATGGGTTAGGGGACCTAAAGAGTTTGCTTTGATCGAAACCGAACCTGGTATTACTTTTAATGTTCCAGTGGCTGCCTTGGGTGGTTCTGTTGCAACTCCCTCTGTTGGAATCAAATCAAATGTAATTGAAGTTAAGTCAATTGATGAACTAAAATTATTAGGTAAAGAAAAAATTGATGGTAAAATAGTTTTCTTTAATCGCCCTATGGATCCAAAGTTTATTACAACCTTTACAGCTTATGGAACTGCTGTTGATCAACGAGCGCTTGGTGCACTAGAGGCTTCAAAATATGGTGCTATTGGAGTTATTGTTAGATCAATGACATTAAGAAATGATGATTTTCCACACACTGGAGGTTTAACATACGGCGCTCTTCCAATTAGCAAAAGAATTCCTGCAGCAGCAATAAGTACAAATGGTGCTGATAAACTGAGTAGTTTATTAAAAATCAAACCTGACCTAAAATTTCTGCTAAGACAACAATGCAAACAACTCCCTGATGCTCAATCATACAATGTAATTGCTGAAAAAAAAGGAACAATGTATCCTGACGAAGTTATTTTAGTTGGAGGACATTTAGATTCTTGGGATATTGGTGATGGAAGTCATGATGATGGAGCAGGGGTAGTACATTCAATGGATCTAATTAATTTATTTAGTAAAATAGATTATAAACCTAAAAGAACAATAAGAGTTGTTTTGTTTATGAATGAAGAAAACGGTTTAAGAGGATCACTCAAGTACAAAGAAATTGCTGATAAAGAAGGAGTGAATCATATTTTTGCAATTGAGTCTGATGCAGGGGGATTTAGACCTCTAGGTTTTTCTTTTACATGTAATGATTCAAATTTTTTAAGAATCTTAGAATGGAAAAAATTGTTTGCCCCATATTTTATTAACGTATTCATCAAAGGTGGGAGTGGAGCAGATATTTCTAATTTAAGAACTGATTATAACGTTTTGTCAGGCTTAAGACCTAATTCACAAAGATATTTTGATTACCATCACACAGAGATTGATACATTCGACGCCATTAACAAAAGAGAATTAGAAATGGGCTCATCAGCAGTTGCATCCTTGATTTATCTTTTTGATAAGTATGGCTTAAATGATTGATTAATGGACCTCATTCTAGATTTCGATAACTCTCTTTTTGTTTTTTTAAATTCATTAGGTTCCGAATTTTTTGACAGGTATTGGTTATTTATCTCAGAAAGTGATATTATTGAGATTGTATATTTATTTTTAATTATTGCATTTCTTAGGTTTTATAAAATTAAGGATCTAAAGTCGATAATAATTTTTCTTTTATCTATGATATTAATGATAATATTCACTGATCAATCAAGTAACTTTTTTAAGGAATTTTTTGAACGATTACGTCCTTGTCATAATCCTCAACTGGCTGAAATCATTAGAATTGTCAAAGACGGTTGTGGTGGTCTATATGGTTTTTTTTCAGCTCATGCTGCTAATACTTTTGCATTCGCATCTTTTATATATTTTTTAACCCCTAACGAAAAAAATTATAAAAGGACTTCATTTTTTCTTTTTATATGGGCAGCAATTATTTCGTACAGTAGAATATATATTGGGGTTCATTTTCCATTAGATATACTTACAGGAGCAATCTATGGTTTTTTAGCAGGATATATCTTTCACATACCTTTTTTACAATTTAGAAAATCTAAGTTAATTCTTTAAAAGATCAGAAAACTTTGATTTGAATTTATTAATTCTAGGAACAGAAACATTCCATATATAAGCATTATTAGGATTCTTTTCTTTATAGTCTTGGTGATAATTTTCAGCTAAATAAAATTTTTCAAATTTTTTAACTTCTGTCACAATTTTAGGGTAGGTTTTATTTTTTAGTAAACGTTTAATTTCTTCGTTTATAATTTTCTTTTCATTCTCATTACTGTAAAATGCAATTGATCTGTAGTGTGTTCCCCTATCAGGTCCTTGTCTGTTGAGAGTAGTTGGATCATGTGATCCAAAAAAAACTTTCACTAATTCATCAAAACTAATTTTCTTTGAATCATAATAAACCTTTATTGCTTCAGCATGTCCTGTTTTTCCTGTTAAAACTGTGTAATAAGTGGGATTTTTAGTAAAACCACCAGAGTAGCCTGATTCGACTTTATCGACACCTACTAAACTTTCATAAATAGATTCAACACACCCCACTCACCTATGCAAGTACCAGATAAGTATTCAAAAGGAAAAAAAGTTATTCTTAAAGGCAGATACTCAGACAGAGAAAATGTAGAAAAAACAAAAGCAGCATTAGGAATGATAGAAAATATCGATGAAAATGTTGGAAAAATTATTAAAACTCTTAGGGAAATTGACAAATATGAAGACACTATAATTATTTTTCTGAGTGATAACGGACCGAATGGAAATAGATGGAATAATGAGTTAAAAGAAAGAAAAGGCAGTACTAACGAAGGTGGTGTAAGAGTTCCATTTTTTATTCAATGGCCGAATAAAATTAAACCAGGCATAAAAATTAAACAAGTTACAAGTGCATTGGATGTGTTTCCAACATTAGCAGACCTAATTGAAAGTCCAACTGCGATAAATTTTGATGGAAAAAGTTTCAAAAAGTATATTGAAAATCCTGATTTATTAGATAATCAAAGAAAGATATTTT
>CACLGQ010000035.1 GCA_902606555.1 uncultured Bacteroidota bacterium | reverse complement strand
CAATCAACCATATTATGATTTGTTAATTGTGCCAAATGATGTTAATATTAATGATAGTGCAAACATTGCTAATGATCTCGAAATAAGTATTGCAGACTTTAATATTAAATATAATAAAGCAAGAAAATTTTCGCCACTAAAAGCTTCAATATTCATATCTAGCCTCAGTAAAGAAGAATATGCTAAAATTCAGGAAAAAATGTGGAGATTAAGTGGTTTTTTTGTTCAAAAAAATTCTAAAAGAAAATACAACTATTCAACTGCTGCAAATCTATTCGGATATATAAGTGAGGTAAATGATTATGAGATAAAAAACAATTCATATTACAAATCTGGAGAGATGATTGGACGTCAAGGTTTAGAAAAAACATATGAATCAACATTGAGAGGTGAAAAGGGTGTTAATTATTTTCAAAAAGATAAGTTTAATAGAATTATTGGTAAGTACAATAATGGAATTTATGATACGCTTCCTATTGTTTCAAATAAATTAAAATTGACCCTAGATATTGATCTTCAAACCTATGGAGATTCTTTGATGAATAAAAAATATGGAAGTATTGTTGCTATCGAACCAAAAAGCGGTGAAATTCTTGCTTTAGTAAATTCTCCAGGATATGATCCAAATTTGCTTGTTGGAAGAGAAAGATCTGAAAGATATAGATCTTTGAATAATGATTCAATAGGGAAACCCCTATTTGATAGAGGTTTACAAGGCCAATACCCACCCGGTTCGACTTTTAAAATTATAAATGCGCTTATTGGTTTACAGGAAAATATAATAAAAGAACAAACAACTTTTAAATGTGATGGTGGTCATTTTTATGCAAGAAATTCTTTTATGAAGTGTCATACATCTGAACCTACTTATACAAATTTAAATAAAGCAGTTTATACTTCTTGTAATACTTATTTTGCAAAAACCTACAAAGGAATTATAGAAAATTATGATAGCTCATCAATTGGATTAGATAAATGGGTTAATTATGTAAAATCATTTGGTTTTGGAAATTATTTAGGGTATGATCATCCAACCGGAAAACCAGGCTTTATTCCAACATCTGCTTACTATAATAGTTGGTACAACAATTCATGGAAGGCTGTAACGACTATCTCAAATTCAATTGGTCAAGGAGAAATATTAACAACTCCAATTCAATTGGCAAATTTTGCTGCTACTATTGCAAATAAAGGATGGTATATTACTCCTCATTTTGTAAAAGAAATAGAAAACGATTCAATTAATATTAAGTATAGAAAGAAAAATAAAACTCTTATTAACTCTGAACATTTTGAGCCAGTCATACAAGGAATGATTGATGTTATTGAAAAAGGAACGGCAACTAATTCAATTATTAGTAATATTAAAATTGCAGGAAAGACTGGAACAGCAGAAAATTTTGTTAAAGTAAATGGAATAAAAAAACAACTAACTGATCATTCAATTTTTATAGGATTTGCACCAGCAAATGATCCTAAAATTGCTGTATGTGTTTTTATTGAAAATGGGTATTGGGGTTCAAGATGGGCAGCTCCAATTTCTAGTCTAATAATAGAGAAATATATAAATGGTAAAATTGAAAGAAATTGGTTAGAAAAATATATTTTGGAGGGTGATCTTTCAGCAGAATATCTTAAGCCCTATTTGACTAATAATTTTAATATAAATGAGTAGTATTAGAAACTTTGATTTTATTTCATGTTTACTAGTATTGATATTAATGTTAATTGGCTTAGTCAATATATATTCAGTAACATATTTTGAAAATATGGACTTTTTCTCTGTCAGTAACTTCTTTGGAAAACAATTTTTTTTCTTTTCCGTTTGTATTGTTATTTTCTTTATAGCATTGATGCCTAATATTAAGTTATATTTTAAGTATGCTAGTATAATATATATTTTAATGATAATAATATTAGTAGCGGTTTTAGTATTTGGAAATGAGGTTAATGGCTCTAAATCTTGGTTTTCTGCTGGTGGATTTAGTTTACAGCCGTCTGAATTTATGAAACCTGTAACCGCACTTGCACTTGCAAAATATTTGAGTAATATACACTCAGATATCAAAAAAAGAAGCGTACAGTTTTATAGTTTTTTAATTATCTCTATACCACTCTTATTAATTATCATGCAACCAGATCCTGGCACAGCATTAATTTTTTTAAGCTTTTATCTTGTTTTACATGTTGTTGGATTACCATCTTTTTATCTGAATATTTTTGTAGCATCAATATCAGTTTTTATAATAACGATATTACTTGGCAGAGATAGTATATTATTAATAGGTTCTATAATTTTTGTTATAATGTTAATCATGAGGATATATAAGGGTCTTCCTAAAGGAAGATTAATATATCTAAGTTTAATATCAGCAGTATTCATTTTATCAGTTGATTTTATTTTTAATAATGTATTTGAACAGAGGCATCGGGACAGGTTTAATTTGGTTTTAGGATTGGATGAAGATCTCAAAGGGATTGGTTATAATACTAACCAATCTCAGCTTGCTTTTAAAGCTGGGGGGATATTTGGTGAAGGATTTATGAAGGGTTCCCAGACCAAAGGTGATTTTATCCCTGAACAACATAGTGATTATATATTTACAACTATTGGTGAGGAATGGGGTTTTATTGGTTCTCTATTAACTATTATAATTTTTACATTTTTATTACTGAGAATAATTGAAAGAACATCGACACAAAGAAATCTATTCTATAAAATATATTCCTATTGTGTAATAAGTATAATATTCTTTCATTTTGCAATAAATATTTCTATGGTAATTGGGATTTTTCCAAGTGTAGGGATACCTCTTCCATTTATTAGTTATGGAGGCTCAAGTATGTTAGCATTTACTATTCTGTTTGCTGGTTACATTAAAATTGATGCTAATAAGAAGGAAAGATGGTAATCTTTATTTTCTTTCAGAGTAATAGTTCGATAAAAACATAAAACTAGAAACTAATAAAACGAGAAAAAAAGCTGGAATCAAAGCCAGATAGGAATTCCCTAGGATAATATATTGATAATTTTCCTTAATCATATATCCCCAACTTGGTACTGGTGGTTGTGTGCCAATTCCAAGGAAACTAAGACCACTCTCAAGTAATATACTGGATGCAAAATTTGCAGCAGCAATAATAAGTAGTGGACCAATAATATTTGGAAGTATATGATATATAACAATTCTTAAGTTATTAAAACCTAAAATTTTTGAGGCAACAATATAGTCTTTAACTTTTTCTGATATAACTTTACCCCTCACTAATCTTGCAACATCTACCCAAACTGAAAAGCCAATAGCGATATAAACTTGCCAAAAACCTTTACCTAACGATAATGAAATAGCAATTACTAATAAAAGTGTTGGAATAGACCAAAAAACATTTATTATGTATAATACTATTTTATCGGTGGTTCCACCATAATAGCCACCTAAACAACCAAAAAATAAACCTAAAAATGTTGATATTAAAACGGCCATTAACCCTATTGAAAATGAAACACGTGTACCCAATATTACACGACTAAATAAATCTCGACCATAAAGATCCGTACCAAAATAAAATGTTCTTTCAGTGATAAAATTATCGATTATGAAGGATTTTATATCTTGTACATTATTTTGTACATTATTTCTATACCTATCTAGGCTTATAGATAGCTCATCATTATAATCCTCGTATTTGCTATATAAGCTGAAATATATTGAATCAGATGAAAAACGATAGTTCTTTATAGCATACTGCTCAACCGTGTAATCTGTTCCAAATACATATTCAGATAATTTTTTATTTTTTTTTGTTGGCAGTGAAAGCGTTTGAACTTTAAATCCGGGTTTGACAGACTGGATATTTAAGTTCATAGTATTAGCATTTTTTGTTTTATCAGGTATAATTAAATAAGAAAAAATTGAGAATATAAAGCAAATTCCGATAAAAAAAAATGAAAAATAATAGGGGATGTTACTGAAAGAAAATTTAGAAAGTAACGTTGAGAAGATCAATTTAGTTTTTTGTCATTATCAGCTAAAATAAGATTATTTTTACTTAAAGCGGATAACATTTCAAGGGCTTTAACGCCTTCTTCGACATATAAATCTTTAGTGAGGTTTCTATGCCATCTATTTCTACTACTTAGAAGTTCCTTGTTAGACATTATATATTGCTTTTCAGTTTTTAGCAACTTAAATATCAGATTATTTTCATAGTTTGAAAGACTTTCAAATTTTTTATTTTTCTCTCTTTGTTCACTTAAATAATTATTGTAGATATCAAAATTTAAAGAGATACTCTTATTAGACTGTTGATCTTTGATCCATTTTGCCCTATCATTAATTAAGCCATAATAATTATCATTATCAATTCTTGATTGAGTATTTGTAGAGATTTGCGTGACTATGTCTTTTTGGTTCCATTTTTGGAAGGATGCAGGTGTGATTTTATCCCAGTCAAGTGGATTTTTTTCATCTTTTTCTCCATTAAAAACATATTTATAAGAATCTGGAATTACTATATCACTTTTCACTCCCTCAAGCTGAACTGACTCTCCATTTATTCTATAAAATTTATCTGTTGTTATTTTGATAGCACCTAAATCATAAGATGAATTAGCAATAAATCTGTTTAAATCAATTACGTTTTGGACAGTTCCTTTCCCAAATGATTTTTCATTTCCAATAATCACAGCTCTATTATAATCTTGAAGTGCGCCTGCAAGGATTTCAGATGCAGATGCAGACATTTTGTTCATCAAAATTACCAAAGGCCCATCCCATACTATTTTTGGGTCCTTATCATATAAAATCTTTTTTCTATTTCCTGTAGACTTTACCTGAACTATTGGTCCTCTTTCAATAAAAAGACCTGTCATATCAACAACTGTTTGGAGAGCTCCACCACCGTTATTTCTCAAATCCAAAATTAAACCACTGATTCCGTTGTTTTTTAATTTTATTATTTCATTTTTAACATCATTTGCTGAATTCCTACTGTTTCTATCTGAAAAATCAACATAAAATTTTGGTAAACTTATATATCCATAATTTTTATCATTCTTGTTTATCAACGTTGATTTTGCGTATAATTCTTCAAGCTCAACAAGCCCCCTTTTTATAGAAACATCCTTAATCTTACCATCTATTTTTTTTACGGTTAGCCTTACAACGGAATCTGCTGGACCTTTAATTAATTTAATCGCATCATCTAACTTCATCCCAATGATATCAACTGGATCCCCATTTTCTTGAGCAACTTTTAAAATAATGTCACCTACATCTAATAACTTATCTTTCCAAATAGGACCTCCAACTATAATATCAACTATCTTGACAGCAC
The DNA here is from genome assembly GCA_902606555.1 of uncultured Bacteroidota bacterium. Classification (GTDB taxonomy): domain Bacteria; phylum Bacteroidota; class Bacteroidia; order Flavobacteriales; family Flavobacteriaceae; genus Eutrophosalina. Next base: position 2,628 of record CACLGQ010000035.1, on the reverse strand, counting down.
CCTCGGTTTTTTGCAATCGAGCTCCTATACCATTAAATTTTCCAGAAATGTTAGTATCAAACCTATCTTTGTCATCAGGATTGAAGTAAATTGTGTGTGGATCAAGTTGATTTAAAAAGGCATTAATATAATTGGCAAACCAATCGTCTCTATCCATTTCACTTATGTAGCTAAAAAAATCTTCTGTATTTTTTTTTATTAAAGACATTGACTCATCAAGTGTTTTTTTGTCAATCATTTTAATTGAATCCCCTAATTTCAAAGTAAGTATATCAAGTGTGGAATACTTTAACTGTTTTCTCCACCTATTTTGAATCTCATTTTTATTTCTGGCAAATGATTTATTTTCAAAATCTAGGTCAATATTTTCGTCTGATGAAAAATCAAACCCATTTTCCATGATGTCGTAATAATAATCTTTCACTTCATTAATCCTTTCTCTAGATATCTGAAAAACTAAATCAAAGAAAGTTAAATCATGATCTTTTAATTGATCATCAAGTTTGAATTTATATTTTTCTAACTGTCTCATATCAGATTGTAAAAAAAACCTTTTTTGAGAATCTAACTGTTCTATGTAAGAATAAAATATTTTTTCAGAAATTTCATCATCAATCTCAATTGAATTATAATGACCTTTTTCAACAACATATTTAACAACTTCAATTAGCAACTTTTCTTTATTTGGATCTGAAAAATTCTTGTTAGAAAAGGAAAAACCAAAAATAATTATTGCTACAAGAAAAGTAATATGTAAAAAATTAATTTTCATCTTAACTTATAAAAATAATTATTTTGAATTTAGAAATCATCTTTTGTAAAAGAATTTGTTGAATTGGTTACTTTTGTCCAATAATTATACCAAGAATGGCAAAAAACCCCTTAATATTAGTTACTAATGACGATGGAATATCGGCTCCAGGTATTAGAGCTTTGATTTCTGTTATGAATGAAATAGGAGATGTAGTTGTGGTAGCACCAGATAGTCCTCAATCTGCTATGGGGCATGCCATAACAATAAATTCAACTTTACAATGTCACAAAATAAAAATTGACAATGGGCCACAAGAGGAATACTCATGTTCAGGAACTCCAGCTGATTGTGTAAAATTGGGTATTAATGAAATTTTAAATAAAAAACCAGACTTATGTGTGTCAGGGATTAATCATGGTTCTAATGCTTCGATTAACGTAATTTATTCAGGAACTATGAGTGCTGCTATTGAAGCCAGCGTTGAAGGGGTTCCAGCTATTGGTTTTTCATTATTGGACTATAGTTGGAAAGCAAATTTCAATTCTATTAAGAAAATTGTAAAAAAAATAACATTAATGGCGCTAAAGGAGGGTATCCCAAAACGAACAGCTTTAAACGTTAATTTTCCTAACATTAGTGAAAAAGAAATAAAGGGCATTAAAATTTGTAATCAAGCTAATACTTATTGGATTGAGAAATTTGATAAAAGAACTAACCCACAGGGTAGGGAATATTATTGGCTTACAGGAGAATTCATAAACAATGATGAGTCTAAAGAATCAGATGAATGGGCTCTAAAAAATGGCTATGTTTCTATAGTTCCTGTAAAGCATGATTTAACCAACTACGAGGTTATTAGCAAAATTAAATCTTGGAATCTATAAAATGAAATACTACATAATTTCTGGAGAACCGTCGGGCGATATATATGGATCAAGATTAATTAATGAAATCAAAAGATGTGATAGTAAAGCTAACATTAGATTCTGGGGTGGAGATTTAATGAAGGAGTCGGGTGGAACACTTGTAAGACATTACAAAGATTTAGCTTTTATGGGCTTCTTTGAAGTGCTTACAAATATTTTTAAAATTTTAAAAAATTTTTCTTTTTGTAAAAATGACTTGATAAAATTTAATCCCGATAAAATAATTTTTATTGATTATCCTGGATTTAATTTAAGGATAGCAAAATGGGCAAAAAAGAAAAAATTCCAAACTTTTTATTACATAAGTCCACAAGTCTGGGCATGGAAGGAGAACAGGGTGTCAACTATAAAAAAATATATTGATCACATGTATGTTATAATGCCATTTGAAAAAAATTTTTTTAAGGAAAATCATAATTATGAAGTACAATATTTTGGACACCCGTTAGTTAATATTATAGATGAATCATTGAAAAATAAAGAAATAATAAAGGATGATAAACCTATTATTGCAATTTTGCCAGGTAGCAGAAAACAAGAAATAAATTCTACGTTGAACGAAGTTTTGGCAATTGTAAAAGATTTTAAAAAATATCAATTTATTATTGCTGGCCTAAACCATATTGATAAAAATATTTATAATGAAGCTGTTGCTAAAAGTGGTAATTCTGTTAAAGTATTATACAATCAAACATATAATTTGTTAAAAAATTCAAGTGCTGCAATAGTAACAAGCGGCACTGCAACATTAGAAACTGCTCTTATTGGAACGCCCCAAGTCGTCTGTTATGTTACTAATAGTTTAAATATGTTTTTGGCTAAATTATTTGTTAAAATTAATTTCATTTCATTAGTAAATTTGATTTTAAATAAAGAGGTTGTTAAAGAACTGATTCAATCTGATTTCAATAAAGAAATGATTAAAACTGAACTCAACTTAATTTTAAA
>CACLGQ010000034.1 GCA_902606555.1 uncultured Bacteroidota bacterium | reverse complement strand
CATTATCATGTTATAAACATCTATGTAATGGCCTATTAAAATTATGATCCCCGCCATAGTAATAATCCAACTAACCCTTTTAAAATTACTGCTAACCAAAATCAAAAATGGTAAAACAAAATTAATTATAACCATACCCCAGAATGGCAATGAATAATCTTCAATTCTGGAAATAAAATAGACAACTTCCTCGGGGATATTTGAGTACCATATTAACATAAACTGAGAGAACCATAAATAAGTCCAAAAGACACTAAAACCAAACATAAACTTTCCTAAATCATGAATATGATTATCATTAACATTTGGAAGATAACCCTTGGTTTTAAGATAAATTGAAATTAGTGCTATTGTTGTAATACCAGAAACAGCCATACTTGCAAATACATACCAACCAAAAAGTGTGCTAAACCAATGAGGATCAATTGACATTATCCAATCCCATGACATCATTGATTCTGTAACTAAAAAGAATACTAAAAAACCAGCTGATAATTTAAAGTTTTTAATGTGGAAATTATTATTATTTGAGTTGTCTTGAGCTATTGAAAATCTTCTTGAAATATATCGATAAACAGACCATCCAGCCAAGTAAATAAATCCTCGTATTAAGAAAAAATATGGTTCTAAATACCCACTCTTTGCTTTTATAATTTTATCGTACTCAACAACCTCTGGGTCCATCCAAATAAATAAATGATTGAAATGAAGAACTGAAAAAACCAATATAACTAATACGAGTAATCCACCCGGCAGAAGATAACTGGTAATTCCTTCCATTACTCTGAACAGCACAGGCGACCATCCAGCTTGAGATGCCCTTTGAATTGCATAAAAAGCAAGTGTTCCTAGCGATATCATGAAAAAAAAGAATGCGGCCACGTACAATGCTGCCCATGGTCTATTGGCAAGTTGATGAAAGACGTGCTCATCGTGGGATTTTTCGTGTGAATCATAACCATATGAATCTGATGAATGAGATGAGTCAGATGAGTCAGATGAGTGATGATCTGTTGAGTTATGACTGTCATAACCTAAACTTGCAATTATTTCTTTGGATTCTTCAATGGATTTTGGAGCAGAATAAAAACCATGTCCAATACCCAATAACCCAAAAATCATGAGGGAGAAAGAAAAAATCTTAATATTTGTTGAAAGCTTATACATTACTTAATTAAATCATTTCTAAGTTTTAAAACATACTGAGCGATTTGCCATCTTTCTTTCTCATTTACTTGACCAGCATGAGATCCCATTAAATTAATACCATGCATCAAAATATGATAAATAGAACCTTCGGAAATATCTCTGTCCGCATAACTAGGAATTCCAAGAAATTTTTCTCTTTCCATTAAAATACCATTACCATCGCCTTTTGAACCATGACAAACGATACAATATATTTCATACATTTTTTTTCCATTTGTAAGGTTCTCATCATTTTTTTCATAAGGAGATTTTAATTCAATTTTAGCCAATTCATAACCCTCAGTAGAATTATCATATTCATATGGCTGCCAACCTCTAGGAATAGATTCTTCAACAGGCAACTGAGCTTCAATACCATTTGGAAAAGCATCGGATTCATCATAAGTACCATACCCAACAGATTCATACATATTAGGCATATACTGATAATTGGGCTTTGAAGGGTCAAAACAGGATAATAGTGTAGACAGTACTAAAAAACAGGCTATATATTTAAAAAATCTATTCATTAATTAATTATACTTTTATATGCATCCTCAAAATCAATTGTTCCATCAATAAAAGAATTTCTTGCATTTTCAATCTTAATTTTTAATTCATTTAAATTTTTATTGATCTTAATGTAATCTACATGTTTATCACTTACTTCATTTTTTTTGGATATCCAATGCTTTCTAAAAATTCTTAAACCAGAGTTTTTAGCATACTGTTGACCCCTACCCTTAGTGAATTGAATCCTTAGGTTTGAGGATCCATCAGCGTATTTTCTTGAGTGAAATACAAATCCAATTGTAATATCTGAATATTTAGATTCTTCTTTAATTTGTCCGTTATCATGATCATAAGAATTCTTATCCTTTTTCATGTCTATAATTGACATCTCAAATAAATCTGTTTTTTTCAAAACAGATTTTATCTCATTTTCATTTCCATAAACAGGGATTTGAATTAAAAACTTATCATCAGTAGTTTCTGGAATTGGATTCTCAGCTTTTTTAAAAGGCCATAATCTGCTTCTTAAGTAAAACGTTATTACCATCAGGTGAGCAGCAAAAAATACAGTTAATTCAAAAATTACTGGAACAAAGGCAGGGAGGTTCTCTAGCAAGCTAAAGCTTGGTTTACCTCCAATATTCATTGGCCAATCAACTATCATTATATAATTAATCATCAATAACCCAAAAGTGATTCCGATACAACCGTAAATAAATGCAGCAATAGCAATTCTACTTGGTTTCAAATCTAAAATATGGTCTAAACCATGAACTGGAAAAGGTGTAAAAACTTCCTCGATATTCACTTTATTATTCATTAGATTTTTAACAGCATCTAATAGCTTATCATCATCATCGTAAATTGCATGTATATATTTATTAGCCATTACTTTTTATCTCTTAATTTTTTATAATTATCTCCAGATGATTTTAATATAGTTTTTACTTCAGCTTGGGCAATAACAGGGAATGTTCTAGCATATAGTAAAAATAATACAAAGAAAAAACCTATAGTCCCAAGAAAAATTCCAATATCAACAAATGATGGGGAAAACATTGTCCATGATGATGGAAGATAGTCTCTGTGGAGAGATGTAACAATAATTACAAATCTTTCAAACCACATCCCAATGTTAACAACAATTGAGATCACAAATGAGAAAACTATACTTGTTCTTAGTTTTTTAACCCACATAAACTGAGGGGAAAAAACGTTACATGTCATCATTGCCCAATAAGCCCACCAGTAAGGTCCAGTTGCTCTGTTTAAAAAAGCATACTGTTCATATTCAACGCCAGAATACCAAGCAATAAATAATTCAGTTATATATGCACAACCAACGATAGAACCTGTAATCATAATAACAATATTCATCAATTCAATATGCTGAACTGTAATATAATCCTCTAGATTACAAACTTTTCTCATTACAATTAAAAGAGTTTGCACCATGGCAAATCCAGAGAAAATTGCTCCTGCTACAAAGTAGGGGGGGAAAATTGTAGTGTGCCATCCAGGTATAACAGATGTTGCAAAATCAAATGATACAATTGTGTGAACGGATAATACCAATGGAGTAGCTAATCCTGCTAATACTAAAGATACCTCTTCGAATCTTTGCCAATCTTTTGCTCTACCGCTCCATCCAAAACTCACAAGACTATAAATCTTTTTTTGAAATGGCTTTACAGCCCTATCTCTTATCATTGCAAAATCAGGTAGCAACCCAGTCCACCAAAAAACTAAAGAGACAGTTAAATAAGTTGAGATAGCAAACACATCCCAAAGTAGTGGTGAATTAAAATTAACCCAGAGTGATCCAAAAGTATTTGGTATAGGAACAATCCAATACGCAAGCCAAGGTCTTCCCATGTGAATTATTGGAAATAATCCAGCCTGAATTACAGAGAAAATTGTCATTGCCTCAGCAGATCTGTTAATTCCCATTCTCCATTTTTGCCTAAACAACAATAACACTGCTGAAATCAATGTTCCAGCATGACCAATTCCAACCCACCAAACAAAGTTTGTAATATCCCAAGCCCAACCAACGGTTTTATTCAATCCCCATGTTCCAATACCAGTTGAAATTGTATAAATAATACAAACGATACCCCAAAGAAATAATATTAAAGCAATACCAAAAACTATCCACCACTGTTTATTAGCAGCACCCTCAATAGGTCTAGCAACATCAACCGAAATTTGATGATAAGTTTTATTGCCAGTAACTAATGGCTCTCTTATAGGCGCTTCATAGTGTGATCCCATCTACTAAATACTTTTAATATTATCATTATTTCTCACTTTAGTGTGATAAAATACATTTGGTTTTGTACCAACATATTCCAAAAGGTGATATACCCTATCATCTTTTTTTCTTTTGTAAACTTCACTTTTCTCATTATTAATGTCTCCAAAACTCATAGCTCCCGTCGAACATGCAGCTGAGCATGCACATGCATCATTAAATTCATTTTTATCTACCTCCCTACCTTGATTTTTTGCTTTTAAAATAACAGCTTGGGTTGATTGAATACAGAAAGAACATTTTTCCATAACTCCTCTAGATCTAACAACAACATCAGGGTTTAAAACCATTTTACCTAAATCATCATTCATATTAAAATCAAATTCATCATTATTATTATATAAAAACCAATTAAACCTTCTGACTTTATATGGACAGTTGTTGGCACAATACCTAGTTCCAACACATCTATTATAAGCCATGTGATTTTGGCCTTGTCGGCCATGAGATGAAGCAGCAACAGGACAAACTGTTTCACACGGTGCTTGATTACAATGTTGACACATCACAGGCTGGAAGACAACCTGTGGATTTTCATTTGGATCTTCCATCTCACCAAAGACTGTTAGTGAATCCGATAGACCACTAATATCCTCCTTATTCTTAGTGTCATTTAAAAAAGAAGTGTCAGAAGAATAATATCTGTCAATTCTTAACCAATGCATATCTCTTGACTTTCTTATTTCACTTTTACCAACTACTGGAACATTATTTTCAGCATGACATGCAATAACACATGCTCCACACCCTGTACAAGCATTTAAATCAATAGATAAGTTGAAGTGATGACCGATAGACCTATCAAATTCTTCCCAAATATTAACCTCCTTTTTATTAACGGCAGTTTCAATATGATTTTTAGAAACCACAGGGATTGGATTCCAAAAATTTTTATTTTTTGTATTGAAAACTTCAAGAGTTGTTTCTCGAATTATATCTCCCCTCCCCATCAATGTATTGTGCAACTGAACACAAGCAAACTCGTGAATTTCATGAATTGGCTTAATTTTAATATGCTGCAGTCTTGAGAAATTTCTATAAAGCGCAAAGGCATTTGAACCAGTTTTCATTTCTGATTTGACACCAAGAGATCTTCCATAGCCAAAAGAAATTCCTACTGTTCCTTTTGCTTGACCAGGTTGAATAATTACTGGCAACTTAATTTCTAAATTATCCAAAATGACTTTTGCGTAATTACTATTTAATGCACCATTAGATTCATTATAATTCTTTAGCCCTAAAGATTCAGCATCTTTTTTAGAAACAGTTAAATAATTATCCCATGAGACTCTTGAAATTGGATCAGGAAATTCTTGGAGCCATGGGTTATTAGCCTGCTGACCATCGCCCATTCCAATTTTGGAATATAATAATAACTCAAAGATTTCATTTCTATCCTGTATCAATGTATCTAGAGAACCATTAATATTGATGGATTTATTGCTAAAACCTATTGTGTTAAGGCTAATTGAATAAACCCCATCATGAAGTGCTTTATTCCATGAATAATTTGATTGCAAAATATTACTCGTCCAATTTTCTTTTAGTCTATTATAAATTGATTCTGAGCTACCAGACCACTTCAACAGACATTCTTCAAACTGTCTTGTATCAAATAATGTTTTTATGGTAGGTTGACAAATACTATATTCTCCATTAATAAATTCAAAGTCTGCCCAAGATTCTAGATAATGAGAGCTAGCTGCAATAAATTCACATTTTGATGTTGTCTCATCCATCTTCATGGAAACATTTACAGTAAAATCTAATTTTTGTAATGAATCAGAAAATAATTTTGAGTTCGGCAACGTATACACAGGGTTCACTCCACTCATTATAAGTCCAGAAATTTCTTGATTGTAAATTTTGTTTAATAAATCTTCAACCTTTTTATTACTTCCTTGTCTTACTAATGAAACTCTCGATGAGCTTTTACACTTACTATTAATTAAATCATTTATTGAGTTAGTTAGTATTTGAGCATGAACATCATCAATGCCACAAACAACTAATGAAGAATTTCCATTAGAAATCAAATCATTATATATCTGATTTAATTTTAAAGAAAGCTTATCATCTAAATCTGGTAATTGAATATTAGTGCTTGATATTCTTTTATATAGGTGGGCAAGGAAAAGCTTTTGAGATGATGAAGATATTGGAATTCTAATATCAGCATTAGCTCCTGTCACTGACAAATTAGATTCAATCTGAACATGTTTTGACATTGACGCTTTTCCATTAATTTTAATTGGTATTCTACCTTTAGCATAGTCACCATCATAATTGGATCCTAACCAGTCGCCAAGAAAATCAGCACCAATTGAAAGTATATATTTAGCTTTATCAAACTCATAATATGGGATCGCCCTTACACCATACATCATTTCGTGAGCATCTAAAACTGAACTTTCTGATACTGAATCATACTGAATATGAGTTACATTTGGATATTTTTCTTTGAAAGATGAAATTATTTTAGATGTTGTTGGGCTAACAATAGTGTTTGTTAGTAGAACAACAGGTTTGTTGGAGAATCTTAATGAATCTAATTTTTCAATAATCTTAGCGTCAAAATCATTCCAAGATATATCTTTACCTAAGTGGATTGGACCCTGAATCCTTGCACTATCATACATAGATAAAATTGAAGCGTGAACTCGAGCGTTTGCTGATCCGTGAAATTTGGCAAGTTTGTTATTCTCAATTTTTATAGGTCGTCCTTCCCTTGTTTTAACTAAAATATTAGCACAATCGTATCCATCGTACATTGAGGTAGCATAATAACTTGAAATTCCAGGTCGTATTCTCTCAGGTTGGATTACATAAGGAACTGATTTGTGGACAGGTCCTTCACAGCTTGCCAATACCGCAGCTGACGTACTGAAACCTAAATATTTAAGAAAATCCCTTCTATTTGTATTTGAATTTTCAAGAGACTTTTTGTCAGAAAGTACATCATCAACAGGTAGCTTTTCAACAAATTCATTATTTCTCAATGATTCTACTTTTGAGCTATTAGTTAACTCAATTTCACTTTTCCAATATTTCTTAATATTCTTATTCATACTAGTAATGACACTTACCGCATTCCAAACCTCCCATTTGAGCAACGGTTAGTTTTTCAACACCATATTTTTTTGAAAGTTCTTCATGAATTTTTGTATAATAATCATTGTCCTTCACTTTGACATCTGATTCACGGTGACAATTAATACACCATCCCATTGTTAATGGAGAATACTGATAAGCAATTTCCATTTCTTCTACTGGTCCATGACACTCTTGACACTCAATACCTGCAACATTAACATGTTGTGAGTGATTAAAGTAAACATGATCTGGCAAATTATGTATCCTAACCCATTTAACAGGTTCAGTATCACCCGTGTAGACTCTCTTCTCCTCATCCCATCCAACTGCTTTATATAATTTTTTTATTTCGTTTGTATAAAATTCTTTGGTATAGCCCTTCTCTAAATCTTCCTCACCATTATATTCTGCAATATTTTGGTGACAATTCATACACACATTTAGTGACGGAATCCCTGAATGTTTTGAAACTCGGGCAGATGAGTGGCAATACTGACAATCAATTTGATTTGCACCTGAATGTATTTGATGAGAATAGTGAATAGGTTGAATCGGCATATAACCTTGATCAATACCAACTTGCATTAACCATCCGTACGCAAAATATGCACTAGATAACAAGAAAAATACTACCGAGCAAAACACTAAGAACTGATTTTGCATAAATAATATCCAAATTGGCTTACTTCTCTTTTTTTCAGGTTTTTGAATTACAATTCCATTATTCAATGCTATTGCTCTAAGTGTTTTATTAACCAAGTAAAGCATTGAAATGAGGACTAACAATATTACTATTAATACTGCAAGTATGATATCAGTAGAAATTGAGCTTTCAGATTGTAGTTGAACAGCACCAGCATCGGCAACGGCTGGAACAACAGGCTCTGGCACATAATCAGTATAAGCTAAAATGTTATCGATATCTTCATTTGAAAGTTGTGGGAACGCATTCATTGCTACTTTATTCCATTCCTCATATATTGCAACAGCACGCTCATCACCAGATTTGATCATGGCTGAACTATTTTTGATCCAAGTGTACAACCATTCTTTTTCGTATTTAGCAGATACTCCAGCAAGCTTTGGTCCAATGAGATTTCTATTTAATTTATGACAAGCTGCGCAATTAGAATTGAACAAAGATTTTCCTTTGGATATATCAACATCCTGAGAATGAGAGTAAAACGACACAAACAAAAGGAAAAAAAAGAGCGCGAAAGAGCTCCTAACATTTTTCAAAAAAAGAAAGTTTTTTTTAGTTTTTAAAAGGTTGTTTTTTCTAGTTTCCAACAATCAAAAATTGCTCGTTCTTTTAAAGAGAGTAAATATAGCAAAGAATTATTATATTAGGAAAAAAAATTAATTGATTTTTATCTATTTTTGGTGAAACTTTTCTTAACTCGTAATGCACGTCGTAATGTATAGTTATTTTTTTAAAAAAAAATTTTTATTTAATA
>CACLGQ010000033.1 GCA_902606555.1 uncultured Bacteroidota bacterium | reverse complement strand
ATTAACACGTGGATTTAAAGCTGGGAGGTTGTATGGTGGAATCATCACCCAGTTATTTTGTCTAAAAGCTGTCCTAGAAGTTGCTTCGATTACTAGCTCATCTCTTCCTTTACCTGTATTTTCAAAAAATACACTTGACAAATCGACACCATCATTAGATTTGATATTAGATCCCAATAGTGATGAAAATGAATTTAAGAAATCAATTTGAGTTACAACTTCATCAGATACTTGAGGTTTAATTTTACCCTTCCAGTATGTGATAAAAGGGACTCTTGTTCCTGCTTCATATAAACTGTATTTCCCTCCTCTTAAATTTCCAGCTGGGGTGTGATCTCCCAATTTTTCAACCGCATCATCATAGTATCCATCATTTAGAACGGGCCCATTATCGCTTGAGATAATAATTATGGTATTTTCTAAGATGCCATTCTCCTCAAGGTAATTATACATTTCTCCAATACACCAATCAGCCTCTATAATAACGTCACCTCTGGGTCCCATTCCTGAAGTTCCGACAAATCTCGGGTGAGGTGTTCTTGGAACATGTGGTTGTTGAAGTGAGTAAAACAGAAAAAATGGTTTATCCTTGACAGTATCTAAATATTCTTTTGCTTTGTTTATAAACTCATCCGCCATATCAATATCACTCCATTTTGCTTTTTCACCACCTTTCATATATCCGATTCGTGGTACACCATTTACAATCGCTTTGTTGTGACCATGATGCCATTTCATTGTTAGTAACTCTGGATTTTTTGTACCACTTGGTAACCCATAATCATCATTGCCAAAATTAATCTCAATGGGATCATTTGGATCAAGATTTACAACATTACCATTTTCAATGTAAACAGTAGGAACTCTATCTTGTGTATCGGCCATAATATATGAGTGATCAAACCCTACTTCATTTGGTCCTGGACTAATTAAGCTGTTATAATCAACAGGACCATCTTTCCCAAGACCTAAATGCCATTTTCCTACAACTCCAGTTTTATAACCCATTGATTTAAACATTTTTGGTAATGTCATCTCACCTTCATCAATAATCAAACTTCCACCAGTAATGATCTTAGCTTTCTTATTCCTCCAAGGATATGTTCCTGTCATCAAGGCGTATCTGCTTGGACTACATGTAGCCGAGCTTGCATATCCATTTGTAAACCTGATACCCCCATTTGCAATTTTGTCCATGTTTGGGGTCTCTAAAGTTCCTAGTTCGTAAGAACTTACATCACCATATCCTAAATCATCTAAATAAATTAGAACTACGTTCGGTTGAATGTTTTTTTCTGAATTACACGATATTAAAAATGTAAAAAGTAGAAGAATAAATTTTGCTTTCATAATAATTTTTAAATTAGTTGAAGTTTAGTAATACTAACTTATGAAAAATATAATTTTTCTTATATGCTTATTTATTTTTTCTTGTGATTCTAAAGAAAATACTTTACCCAACGTAATTATCATTTTTGCTGATGACCTTGGCTATAATGATATTAGTTTTGAAAGAGAAACACAAATTAGAACACCAAATATTGATCAGATTGGAGAAAATGGTATTTCCTTTTCAGATGCTTACTTATCTGCATCTATTTGCTCACCTAGTAGAGCTGGGTTGTTAACAGGTCGTTATCAAGATTTTTTTGGATATGGAAAGAATGTTTTGTTTGCCCCAAAAGATCCAAATATGGGTTTACCCCTCAGTGAATTTACAATGGCAGATTTATTTAAGACTAAAAACTATGTAACAGGAATAATTGGAAAATGGCATTTAGGAGCACATGAATCTTTAAGACCTAATAATAGGGGATTTGATGAATTTTTTGGTCACCTTACAGGTGGACATAGATTTTTTCCTGAGGAGTTGACATTACAGGATGAAACTGAAGTGAAAGCTCATAACCAAGCATATCGAACAAAAATTTTAAGGAACAGCACCAGAGTTGAGATAGATGATTATTTGACTGATGAATTTAGTGATGAGGCTATCAAATTCATCGATAATAACTCAAATAAACCATTTTTTCTATATCTACCCTACAATGCACCTCATGGTCCAATTCAAGCACCAGAAAAATATGTTGACAGGTTCCCTCAAATAAAAAATATGCAGAGAAGAATTTATGCAGGTATGATTAGTTCAATGGATGATGGTGTTGGTAAAATAATTTCAAAATTAAAAGAAGAAAAAATATACGAGAATACAATCATTATATTTTTATCTGATAATGGTGGTCCGAACAAAAATGGAAGGGTTGATAATTTTCCATTTAGCGGATTTAAAGGAAGTGATCTTTATGAGGGAGGAATTAGAACCCCATTTTTAATGCAATGGCCTAATAAAATAAAACCTAAAACAAAATATTCAAAACCAATAATATCACTTGATATTTTTGCAACTATGAAGTCAATAATTAATCCTGAATTAGAGCTTCCAAACGAGATTCATGGAAAAAATATTTTACCATATATTATAGGTGATAAAGAAGGTTATCCGCACGAGGATTTATTTTGGAAATATAACGGAATGTTTAATATCATAAATAATGATACTATCAAAGTACCCCCAAGATATGCAATTAGATCTGGAAAATATAAAATGATAATAGAGGAGGATGAAACATTTTTGTATAATTTAGATAATGATGTTTCAGAGACTTATAATCTTGCTGAATCAGAAATTGCTATTGTAAAAGAATTAAGACAAAAAATTATGTCTTGGGATAGTAAAACTATGGAACCAAGGTTTCTTGGACTTATGAATAATGATCTTTACAATAAGCTAAATCCAAATCGATTTAAATATTAAAAAGTATTCATTTCACTAAATTATTCGTTCTTATTTACTTTTCCAGAAATGAGATTTTTTTCAATTAAAAACATTAAACTATCAACATATTTTTGATCATAGTAAGGATTTAATTTGTTAGGAATTGGAGCATTTCTAGTTTTTCTCCAATGATTTAATTTAGATAAAAGCTCATCCTTTTTTTCAATATTAATATCAATAAGATTGTTAGATTCTGAGATATCTTTTTCAAGATTGTACAATTCAAATTGATTATCCTCATAGTAATGATGTAATTTCCAGTTATCTTTAATTATAACCGTACCGGGTCTTGTTCGAAATAACGGATCTGTACCCCCGTCACGTTTAACACTATATGGTTCTAAGTAAACAGGAAAGTGAAAGTACAGCTCTCTTTCTCTGAGTTTTTTATTATTAAAGATTGGGTTTAAATCTTCTCCATCGAAATCAACAGGCTTTGAATAACCTACCAATTTTTTTATAGTAGGGTAGAAGTCTACGTTTGAAACTCTTTCATAAGATTCAGATTCTGCATCAATTTTTCCTTTCCATCTAAAAATCAATGGAACCCTAATGCCTCCTTCATAATATGATCCTTTACCTGCTCTAAGCGGATATTGGTCAGAAATTGCTCTAATTCCACCATTATCAGAGGTGAAAATAATTAGTGTATTCTCAGACAAGTTTAATTCATCAATTTTATCTATTATTTTTCCAACATTTTCATCTAAGGATTGAATCATTCCAGCATAGTCTGCACGATTGTGATATTCATTAGAGTCTTTATTTCTGTATTTTTTTTGGTAATCTGTCTTGGATTGTATTGGTGTATGAACAGAAAAAAAAGGAACATAAGCAAAAAAATTATTTTCTTTATTTTTATCAATAAATTTAACAACTTCATCACCAATTCTATCAGTTAAATATTCCCCTTTAGTTTCATTTTCTAATTCTACATAAGGATATGGTGCAAAATAACTTCCAGGTCCACCATACTTGTTGCCACCAATATTAACATCGAAGCCGCTATTTTCCGGATGAAAACCGATATCCCCCAAATGCCATTTGCCAAAGTGGCCATTTACATATCCCAAATCTTTAAGCATTTCTGGAATAACAAAAAAATCTAAATCAAGAGTAGTTTTTGTTTCAATTGGAATTAATTTTCTGGTTTTTTTACTTCCTCTGTCTGAATTTTTGACTGTATATATTCCGTGATCAGTATTATACTTACCAGATATTAATGTCGCTCGACTGGCTGCACAATTTGCAGCAGAAGCGTAGCCATTGTAAAATGTCATACCAGATTTAGAAAGTTTATCAATGTTGGGAGTTTCATAATAGGTTGAACCCATGTAAGACAGATCCGACCAACCCAAGTCATCTGCAACAATTATAACAATGTTAGGTTTTTCCGAAGTTTCTTTGCTACACGATAGAGTTATTAGCAAAAAAAAACTAAATTTTATTAATAGGGTTTTATTCATTCTCTGTAAGATAATTCATTCTTCTATTCACTAAGGCGTTTTCCTCTCTGATTGGTGGTATCCAATTTTCTGGGAAAACATTCTTATTGAGATTCAGCTTATACTTTGGATTAATGGTTTTGATATTAGCTAGTGTGTTTAACATAAGATTAGCTTCAGCTTCAAAATTTGATCTTTTTAATAGTGAATTTATTTTTGAATTATTCAACTCAATATCATTTAAAAGCATAAATTCTGCAGCCCTCATTCTAACTAAATTCTCAGAGTCATTTTCAAAAATTACATTTATTTTATCCTTGTTTTCCATTGCTTTACTGCCAAAGCTTGAACATACAATCAATCCCCAATATCTTACCCAAGGATTATCATCATTTAATGAATTTTTAATTTGAGATGAAACTTCATCATAATCTTTAAGTTGAAGGTTTGATATTTCAATAAGTTTTTTTATTAATGTTATATTTTGAGCTGAATATTCCACAACATTATTAATTCCATTTTTTAAAAAATATGGCTCGGGAAGAAAACTTAAATCATTGATTGATATTAAATGATTATTTAAATCTTCTCTCATAACAATGAGTACATCATTGTAAGCAATATCATTTGCCAAATTTTTTGTTTCGTGAGGATCCTCTTCAATATTATACAAAGACTCAGGTGATTTAGGTTTAAAAAATTGACTTTGGATATCATTTAATTTTCCATCTTGAAAAAGGGTGTACCACTCTTTATATGCCAACATTTTATATCTGTAAAAGTTATACAAACCATCTACATTAAAGGGCTGGTAGTTTCTCATGTATTTATATTTACCCTTTCTTATTGATCTAACTAGATCATATTTTTCATCAAATCTATCTGCATAACCAAATGCTGAGTTACGTTTTTCAAGTTCAGATTTCTTAAGTTTTTTACCTAAAAATGGCTTTCCATCTATTGATTTTGGAATATCGATTCCAGCTAATGAAAGAACTGTTGGTACTAAGTCAACGAATTCAACAAATGTAGACGTTCTTGAACCTTCTTTAAATGGAGAAAGTTTTTTAAATTTTTCAGGAACTCTAACAACCAAAGGAACATTTAATCCACTTTCATATATGTAGCCTTTACTTCTTGGTAATACACCTCCGTGGTCTCCGTAGTAAAAAATAATAGTATCATCCAACAATCCTTCATTTTCAAGATCATTTATAAATTTTTCTATTTCTTTATCAACATCCTTATGATGATTGTGAAGTAATGATTGAGTATATCTGAAAGTTGGTGTATCAGGATGATATGGAAAAGGAGTTATACTATCTAAATTATTATTTTTTAGAGCTTCTTCAAGATGTTGTTTGTTAAAATGTAATTGACCCTCATGTGTGTTGTGAAAATTCTGAACATGGAAGAATGGTTGATTTTCTTTTCGATTTTTATATGTAGCTTTTCCTGAGGATTCGTTCCAAATTTCACCATCCTTTATAAAATTATAATCCTCTTTTGCATTATTTGTAGTGTAATAACCTGCCTCTTTTAAATATACTGGAAGAGGTTTTACATCATCAGGTAGTTTAACCCCATTCATTCTTCGGTGGTATTGTGTTCCAACTCTAGGCGCGTAAACACCTGTGATAAGAGTACTTCTTGCAACTGAACAGACTGGTGAATTTGAAAACGCATTGTCAAAGACAACACCTTGATCAGCTAATGCATTAATTTGAGACATTTCAGCTCCACCATCTGTATAAAGATTCATGTAATGAATTGAATTGTCCTCAGTTACAATCCATAAAATATTTGGTTTTGAATTATCATTTTCACATGACCAAAAAATAAGTGGTAATACTATTGCAATAAAGACTCTCATATTGATTATTTTATTTTAAATTTAGAAAAACAACTAACATGAAAGATGCTATTTTAAGAATCTTTTTGATTTTTTCAGTTTTATTTTCAAGTGCCCAGTATAAAGAGTGGGAAGATTTATCAACTTTTAAAATTAATACAGAAGAACCACATTCATTTTTTATACCAAAAGACATTGACGGTGACTCAATTACAAAATATTTAAATGGAACTTGGAATTTCAAATTGTTCAAGAATGATGAATTAGTTCCTAAAGATTTTTTTAAAATTGATTTTGGTAAAGATGATTGGCAAAAGATTCCTGTTCCCTCAAACTGGCAATTTCACACTGACGACTTTCCGTTATACACCAACATTGTATATCCATATGAAATTAATCCGCCCTACATGCCAAAAGAGTACAATCCGGTAGGATTGTACCACAGAGAATTTATCGTTGATAAGGATTGGTATGATAAACAAATATTTATTCATTTTGGGGCTGTAAACTCAGCATTTTATCTTTGGATTAATGGAGATTTTGTCGGATACAGTGAGGGAAGTAAAACACCTGCGGAGTTTGATATTGGTAAATATCTAAATGGAAGTACAAATCAGCTTGTCATGAAGGTAATTAGATGGTCAGATGGCACATATATTGAAGATCAAGACTTTTGGAGATTAAGTGGAATTGAAAGAGACATATTTTTATATGCTCAACCTAAATTAGCAGTGAGAGACTACTTCCTCAAAAGTAGCCTGAGTAATAATTTAGATAGAGCTGAGCTAAATTTTGAGGTTGATTTAAAAAATTATAACAGCTTTTCTAAAAAATACACTTTAAAAACAAAAATTTTCAACGATCAAGAAGTTGTTTATCAAAATGAAAAAGATGGTACTATTGAGAGTGATCAATCAAAAAAAATAACACTAAACGGCGTTGTTAACTCACCAGAACTTTGGTCAGCTGAAATTCCTAACTTGTATAATGTACTTATTGAGCTAGTGGATTCAGATGGTTTTTACCAAAAAATTGATTTTCAAACTGGATTTCGAAGAATTGAATTAAAGGATGGCCAATTTCTCATTAACAATCAACCGATATTATTTAAAGGTGTAAATAGACATGAACATGATGAAATTACTGGACATGTAGTTTCTAGAGAGTCAATGATTAAAGACATCGAAATCATGAAAAAAAATAACATTAATTCTGTCAGAACATCACATTATCCAAATGACCCTTATTGGTATGAGTTGTGTGATAAATATGGCCTTTATGTCATAGACGAAGCAAACGTTGAGAGTCATGGATTCGGTTACAAAAAAGAAAATTCCCCAGCATATAAACCTGAGTTTGATGAAATGCACATGGACAGATGGGTTCGTATGTTTGAAAGAGATAAAAATTATCCATCAATAATTGTATGGTCTCTAGGCAACGAAGCTGGTGATGGGCCAATTTTCGTAGAGGGATATAAGTGGCTTAAGGAGCAAGATTCTTCTCGCTTGGTTTTTTATGAAAGAACATCCGAAAGACCTCTTGACAAAGAACTTGTTGGAATTGATTTAGAACCTCACACTGACTTTTTTGGATGGATGTATTTTCAGATGGATAATTTGAGAAAGTTTTATTTAAATAAATTCCCAAGTAGACCATTTATTTGGGCAGAATATTCTCATGCAATGGGTAATAGTAATGGTAACCTGAAAGATTTATGGGATATGGTATATGCAGAAAGACAAATGCAAGGTGGATTTATATGGGACTTTGTTGATCAAGGTCTTGCCGAATTTAAAGATGGTAAGAAATACTGGGCATATGGTGGTGATTACGCTCCCAATAGTTATTATAATGACTCTAATTTTTGCATGAACGGTCTTGTAAATCCAGATAGAACTTCACACCCTGCCTTGAATGAAGTTAAACACGTTTATCAAGATGCAAAAGTTTCAATTCTAGGAAATGGAGATAAAATTAAAATTGAAAACAGATTTTTCTTTAAAAATTTAATTGATTTCGATTTTCGCTTTGATTTAATTGAAAATGGTCAAAGATTAAAAAGTGAATCGATGAGTTTTAATATAAAACCGCAAGAATTCATAATTATTGACAATCCCTTTACAGATTTTTCTTTTGATCCTTTCGCCGAGTATTTCGTAAATGCCTACGGGATTTCAAAAGGAAAAGAGCCGATGGTTAAAAGTGGCGAAATATTAATTTCAGATCAAATGTTTTATAAAAGATCAGAATACTCTTTGCGATCAAGTAACAAGGGTAAAAGATTAAAAATTAGTAGCAATAAGTTCCACTTAAAAGTTTCTAATAGCTTGGTTAGTCTTGTATTTGATAAAGAAAATGGATCTCTTCTTAGCTATAATTTTAGTGATAATGAATTTATCAAGTCTAGTCCTTACACAAACTTTTGGAGAGCATCAATTGATAATGATTATGGAAATAATTTGCCTTTAAGATCTATTGAATGGAAAATAGCATCCAATAGTAGGCAGCTTGAAAGTATCGTAACTAATAAAGTAGACGCAAACTTAGTAGAGGTTGTTGTTAATTATAAATTGAATAATATAAACTCGAAAAATAAAATAACATACACGATTAATTCAAAGGGAGTTTTAAAAGTTAAAAATGATTTTATCTATGGAGGTAAATTAAAGGATGCTGAAATTCCAAGATTTGGAATGAATTTTAGAATTCCTAAAGATTATTCTGATGTAGTTTGGTATGGAAGAGGTCCACACGAAAATTATATAGACAGAAAATCCTCAGCATTTGTAGGTCTTTATGAAAGTTCTGTAGAAGATTTAGGTTTTGATTATTCTAGACCACAGGAAAATGGTTACAGAACTGATGTAAGATGGTTGAAAGTCTCAAATAAAGACAAAATAGGATTTGAGATAAGAGGGGAGCCATTAATTTCATTTAGTACCCATTACAATACAATTGAGGATTTTGATGATGGTTTAATTCCTCAAAAGGCTGGTGAAACATTAGCAGTTCGACAAAGACTTGTAAAAATGCAAAGAAAACCTGTAGATGTACCTAAAAGAGAATTTATAAGTTTGAATGTAGATCTAAAACAAATGGGTGTAGGAGGTGATAATAGCTGGGGTGCAAGAACACTACCAAAGTATACGATTTATCCTGGAAACTACAGCTACAGCTTTAGTGTTGTGCCATTTGATTAAAAAAAGTCAGTTAAGGATCAAAAACTATTTTTTTTATCAATATCTCAAAAAACACTGCTTCCTGTTGAGTTTTTAAAAATTTCAAATAGGTTTTATTGAGATATTCTTGGAAGGATGTTTTTTTTTATTTATATTTAACCCGCAAAAACAACAAAATATTTATTATGAATACAAAGAATGTTTACACAAATCTGTTATTGATATTTGCTTTTTTACTGTCAACCAATATTATATTTTCACAAAATATAATTAGTGGTTCTGTAGCTGATCAAGAAGGTAATCCACTTCCTGGTGTTAGCATAGTTGAGAAAGGAACTAGTAATGGAACAGTTTCAGATTTTGATGGTAATTTTCAACTTAATGTTGAGAATGCTGCTACAATTGTTTTCTCATATATTGGCTACTTAACTCAAGAATTAGGTGCATCTGCATCAATGAGTGTTGTCATGGAAGAGGATGTTTCAAAACTAGAGGAGGTAGTTGTTGTTGGTTATGGTACTCAGCAGAAAAAAACACTAACGGGTGCCGTAGCATCAATTTCAGGAGAAGAAATTAACTTAAGACCTGCTCCAAATACAAGTCAATTATTAATGGGACAAGCAGCTGGACTCTCAGTTAGGTCAGGCTCAGGTCTCCCTGGAGAAGATTTTGCAACTCTCAGAATTAGAAACTTTGAAGCTCCATTAATTATAGTTGACGGAATCGTTGCGACTTTTGGACAAGTTGATCCAAATGATATAGAAAATATATCAGTGCTAAAAGATGCAGCTGCTTCTATTTATGGCGCACGAGCTGGAAATGGAGTTATTTTAATAACCACTAAAAGAGGAACAGATAGAGGAGAGGGTGCTAAATTCACATATAATGGAACAGCCTCTTGGGCTGGTCTTACATTTGAACCAAGAACATTGT
>CACLGQ010000032.1 GCA_902606555.1 uncultured Bacteroidota bacterium | reverse complement strand
ACAGAATTTTTTATTGCTGAGGAATATCATCGTAATTATTTTGAAAAAAATCCATTTAATGGTTATTGTAATGTTGTTGTTAGACCTAAAGTTGAAAAATTTAGAAAGGATTACAAAGCCTGATTTATTTCATCAAACCTATCTTTTTGAATAATTTTACATAAAAAAAATTCCAAAACCACTTAAATTGTCCAAAAACAAATGCTACAATAAGTAGAATAAATTGATAAATGAAAGTAACAATTATAATCCTGAGTATAATATTATCACTAGATATTGATAAATAATCCATGAGAGGGTTTGATATATATAATGAACCTGATCCTGTAATACCAAATACAATGAATATAATTACTATCTGAGTATTGGAGTTTAAACCCCATCTTTTTTTAAGTTTTTCAAACATCTATTAACCCTTAACTAATGTCATTATTTGATTAGCTAATTCTAGTCCAATTCTTTCCTGTGCTTCGCTTGTTGCTGCTCCAATGTGAGGAGTTAATGAAACCTTGGGATTCATGAGTAATTTTACAGACGGCTTAGGTTCATTTTCAAAAGTGTCAATTCCTGCAAAAGCTAATTTACCGCTGTCCAATGATTCTATTAAGCTTTTTTCGTCAATCACACCACCTCTTGCAGCGTTAATTAAACCAGCTCCTGTTTTCATCAAAGTAAATTCATTTTTTCCTATAACATAATTTTTTTGAGCAGGAACGTGCAATGAAACAAAATCAGAATTTTTCAATAGGTCAGTCATGTCAGAAGACCTCAAATCAAAACTAATTTTTTTATCATTTGCTAAGTTTAAATCAATTTGAGTTTTTCCAACAAACTTATCTGTAAACAAAACATTCATGCCAATCCCTAGGGCGATTTTAGCTGTTTCTTGTCCAATCCTGCCAAAACCAATTATTCCCAGTGTTTTACCTTTTAGCTCTTTTCCCTTTGCATAATTCTTTTTTAGTGTTTTAAAATTAGAATCACCATCCAATGGCATGTTTCTATTAGAATCATGAAGAAATCTAACACAAGAAAATAAATGAGAAAAAACAAGCTCAGCTACTGACTGAGAGGATGCTGCCGGGGTATTGATAACATAAAGCCCCTTTTCCTTTGCATAATCAACATCAATATTGTCCATTCCTACACCACCTCTGCCAATAAGTTTGAGTTCTTTGCATGAATCAACAATATCTTTTCTAACCTTGGTGGCACTTCTAACCAACAGACAAGAGATATTATTTTCATTGATGTAGTCAATGAGTTTTTCCTGTTCTACGTTGTTAGTTATAACTTCATAATTATTTTGGTTAAGCAAGTCAATTCCTGCCTGTGAGATACCATCATTTGCTAATACTTTAATTTTCATGCTAGATTTTCAAATTTTTTCATTAATTCAATTAGAGTTTCAACTGACTCGAATGGCATAGCATTATATATTGATGCCCTATATCCTCCAACAGACCGATGACCATTAATTCCAGAAATATTTGCTTCAAAAGCTAAATTGTCAAAAATTTCTTTTTTTGACTCATCTGTCAAGTTAAATGTAACATTCATTATACTTCTGTCTTCAACATTTGCAAAACCTTTGAATTGAGAATTTCTGTCAATTTCATCATATAATAAAGTGGATTTTAAAATATTTTTTTTCTCTATTTCAGTTACTCCACCATTCTTTTGTAACCATCTAAGGCTCAACAAACATGTATAAACTGAAAATACAGGTGGTGTATTGAACATACTGTCCTTATCAACATGAACTTTATAGTTAAGCATTGATGGAACTTCTCTGCAAATTCTTTCTAGCATACTTTTTTTAATAACAACCAATGTAGCACCAGCTGCTCCAAGATTTTTTTGAGCTCCTGCATATATTAATGAGAATTTTGAGTAATCAATATTTCTTGAATAAATATCTGAACTCATATCAGTAAATAAGTCAGTTTTAGTTTCAGGGATTTCATGGAATTGAGTCCCAAAAATTGTATTGTTAGATGTAATATGTAAATAATCAAGATCATTATTGACCGTGTAATCCTTAGGAATATAGTTGAAATTTTTATCATCGGAGGATGCAAGTTCGTGAACATTTCCAAAAAGTTTTGCTTCTTTCATTGCCTTAACTGACCAAGAGCCAGTATTGATATATCCAGCATTTTGATTTAAAAAATTGTAGGCAACCATTAAAAACTGAGTGCTTGCACCACCTTGCAAAAAAAGACTAGTGTAATCATCCTTAGAAAGCCCAAGCTGTCCTATGCTAAGCTCTCTAGCTTCCTCCATTATTTTTACAAACTCCTTACTTCTGTGTGAAATTTCTATTAGAGACAGGCCTATATTGTCTAAATTTAAAACAGATTTAGACGCTTCATCAAAAACTTCACTTGATAGTATACTTGGACCAGCACTAAAATTATGTTTTTTCATCATTTAGAGATGCAAAGTAACAAAAAACAACTTGTATTATTCTATTGAATTTTAACTAAGTTTCAACAAAAAATCTAAAGTATTAATTTTATCAGCAAAATCATCTAAAGAAGGTCTTTGTGCATTGCCGAATTCAATAGAGTTTTCAACAATATTTTTCCCAATTATACATTGAATTTTTTCAGAATATTTTTTTAATGATTTAATTACTGTATTATCGTTTTCATAGTATTCGAAGAATATAGCACCAATAGGTGAACCAATTTCTCTTGACTCTTTTAAAATTAAAAACCCATTATCAAAAAACTTTTCTTCAGACATTAAATATATTGTCTTATTGTATGTATAGTTATTGTAATACGAGCTATTATTGATAACATCTTTCCAAGAATAAACTTGTTTAAAAAGAATATCTAAGTCATAATCTTTAGGGAGATAAATTTTGGAAACACTCCTACATCCTAAGCCATAATACATGAATATATCATTTGATAATTTCTTTAAATCCTTATCTGTTTCTTCTCCGTCGAGAATTGCAATCGAAAACCTTGAACCTCTAATTATGTGAGGAATACTATCAAAATATTTTTTGAATTGATTTGCTGAAAATTGATTTCCAGTAGCTATTACACAATCATATTTTTCAAGTCTATTGTTACATATTTCAACATATTTATGAAATTCTTCATTCAATGATTTCAAATAATTTATTATCCATAAAAAAAGCTCTTCGTCTTTTTTTGAAAGTTTAATAACGGACTTGTTACCTGACAAAAACACGCAAAGAAAATCATGAAAACCAACAAGTGGTATATTTCCCGCCATGATTATACCAACGTTTTTGAACCCAACGAACTTATAACCTTTAACAAATAAGTTTAATTTTTTTTCATTAAGTGTTTTACCCCAATAACTTAAAGATTGTATAATATTAGCCTTTTCAAAGTAGGGATTACTTAATTGAGATTTTTTTAAAGCTGAATGTAGTTTTGAAAAAAAAATATCTTTTTTATTGGTAGCATGATTATTGCAATAATTTATTAAAAATTTACCTAGTTGATCAAGTAATTTAATTCTTTTAGAAAGCTCCAATTAGTTTGAATTTTATAATGTAAAGATATTGGTTAATTTTGTATCCGCTTATGGCAATAAAAATAACAGATGATTGTATTAATTGTGGGGCCTGTGAGCCAGAATGCCCAAATACAGCAATATATGAGGCTTCATATGAGTGGAAATACTCTCAAGGGACATCTTTAGCGGGAGACGTAAAGCTACTCTCTGGTCAGTCAATCAATGCTGATCAGGATCAAGAGCCAGTTTCAGATGAGTATTATTTCATAGTCACAGATAAATGCACAGAATGTAAAGGTTTTCATGATGAGCCTCAATGTGCAGCTGTTTGCCCTGTCGATTGTTGTGTTCCTGATGAAGACAATATTGAGTCTGAGGAGTTGTTATTGAATAAGCAAAGTTTTATGCACGCCACTTAATTTAAAACACCGTGCTCACGATAAATATATGAAAGCTGGTATAGTGGGTCTTCCTAACGTCGGAAAATCGACCTTATTTAATTGTTTAAGTAATACAAAAGCACAGAGTGCTAATTTTCCTTTTTGTACAATAGATCCAAACATTGGTTTAGTAAATATACCAGACGAAAGGTTGAATAAGTTAGTTAAATTAGTTGGGCCTGAAAAAATTGTTCCAAATTCTGTTGAAATTGTTGATATTGCTGGACTTGTTAAAGGAGCTAGTAAAGGTGAGGGTTTAGGAAATCAATTTCTTTCAAATATCAGAGAAACTAATGCTATTATCCATGTGCTTAGATGCTATCATGATGAAAATATAACCCATGTTGAAGGATCAGTTGATCCTTTAAGAGATAAAGAAATTATTGATTTTGAGTTGAAATTGAAAGATTTAGAAACGATTGAAAAAAGAAAAGAAAAGATTTCAAGAGCTGCTAAGACAGGTGATAAAAACTCAATTATAGAATTAAACTTATTAGAAAAACTAATTGCAATTATAAATGATGGAAATTCGATAAATTCTTCAAGTCTTTCAATTGATGAAAATAATATTATCAAATCTATTTCATTGCTTTCGATTAAGCCAGTTCTATATGTTTGTAATGTAGATGAGAAAAATATTAAATCGCCTAGTGATGAGCTTAAATCTATTGTGAAAAATTTAGAAATAACTGGATCAAATGTTGTTGTTCTAGCAGCGAAAACTGAAGAGGAAATTAATGAATTAGATAATTATGATGACAGAAAAATGTTTTTAGATGATTTGGGATTATCAGAGTCTGGTGCAAGTAAATTAATTAAAGAAACTCACAACCTGCTTAATTTGTCAACTTTTTATACGGCAGGAAAAAAAGAAGTCAGAGCATGGACTTTTAAAAAAGGATCTAAGGCTCCACAAGTTGCTGGAATTATTCATACAGATTTTGAAAAAGGGTTTATAAAAGCTGATGTTATTAAATACAATGACTATATAAACTATGGAAGTGAATTAAAAGTAAAAGAAGCAGGAAAATTAAAAACAGAAGGCAAAGAATACGTTGTAATTGATGGTGACATAATTAATTTTAAATTCAATACTTAATTTAAGATTTCAACATATTTTACGAAGGATTGTTAATTATTTTATAAGAACATGATTTCATATAAGTGTCTAGTGTTTTATATTAGGCATTCAAATTATATGGCTCAAACATCTTCATACACAGAAGAAAATATTAAATCCCTAGACTGGAAAGAGCATATCAGAATGAGACCTGGTATGTACATTGGTAAGTTAGGTGATGGCTCAGCTTATGATGATGGTATTTATATTCTACTAAAGGAAGTCATTGACAATTCAATTGATGAATTTGTCATGGGTGCTGGAAAAACTATTGAAATTAATATTAAGGAAAATATTGTTAATGTAAGAGATTACGGAAGAGGAATTCCACTTGGTAAGGTCACTGATGTTGTTTCAAAAATGAATACTGGGGGAAAATATGATAGCCGTGCGTTCAAAAAATCAGTTGGTTTGAATGGTGTTGGAACAAAAGCTGTTAATGCCCTATCATCCTCTTTTGAGGTACAATCGATTAGAGATGGTAAATTAAAAAAAGTTTCATTTGAATATGGTGAAATTTCATCAGATAATCCAATAGAAGAATCTAACAAAAGAAAAGGAACGAAAGTAATTTTTAAGCCAGATTCTAAAATTTTTAAAAATTTTAAATATCGTGCCGAGTATGTTGTCAGGATGTTAAAATATTATGTTTATTTAAATCCTGGATTGACAATAGTTTTTAATGGTGAAAAACTAAAGTCAGAAAATGGATTAAAGGATTTAATTGAGGATAATAATAATTTAGATGATTTTCTTTATCCTATAATTCATTTGAAAGGAAAAGATATTGAGATTGCTCTTACTCATAACAAAAAACAATACAGTGAAGAATATTACGCATTTGTAAATGGTCAACACACCACTCAAGGCGGAACTCATTTGTCAGCACTAAAAGAGTCAATTGTCAAAACCATTAGAGATCACTTTAAAAGACCTTATGATTCATCTGATATTAGAAAATCAGTTTTATGTGCTATTAGTATCAAAGTTATGGAGCCAGTATTTGAATCACAAACGAAGACAAAATTGGGGAGTACTGAAATGGGTGGGGGTCTTCCTACAGTTAGAACTTATATAAATGATTTTGTTGGAAGAAAACTTGATAATTTTCTTCACCAAAATCAAAATATTAAAGAAGAAATTCGAAAAAAGATTATACAAGCTGAGAGAGAGAGAAAAGAATTGTCTGGAATAAGAAAATTAGCTAGAGAGAGAGCAAAAAAATCTAACCTACATAATAAAAAATTAAGAGATTGTAGAGTTCATTTAGGTGATATGAACAAGGATAAAAGATTAGAATCTACATTATTCATAACAGAGGGAGATTCTGCAAGTGGATCAATAACAAAATCTAGAAATGTAAATACGCAAGCCGTTTTTAGTCTAAGAGGAAAACCTTTAAATTCATATTCAATGACTAAAAAGATTGTTTATGAAAATGAAGAATTTAATCTACTACAAGCTGCATTAAATATTGAGGAGGGTATCGAAAAACTTAGATATAATAAAATAGTAATAGCAACTGATGCTGATGTAGATGGAATGCACATTCGTCTACTAATTATTACTTTTTTTCTTCAATTCTTTCCTGAGCTGATAAAAGAAGGTCACTTGTTTATTTTACAAACTCCTCTATTTAGGGTTAGAAATAAAAAAGAAACAATTTACTGTTATGATGATCGTGAAAAAGAACAAGCTATTAATAAACTTTCTCCTAAACCTGAAATTACAAGATTTAAGGGTTTAGGTGAAATCTCACCAAATGAGTTTAAAAACTTTATAGGTGATAGTATCAGGCTAGATCCTGTTATTATTAATAAGGAAACCAGCATTACAGATATGCTTTCTTTTTACATGGGCAAAAATACGCCCGAAAGACAAAAGTTTATTATAAATAATTTAAAAATTGATATTGATAAAGTATAAGAATGGACAATTTATCTGAAAATTTTGATAATAATGAAGAGGAATCTTTAATTCCTATTTCAGGAATGTATAAGGACTGGTTTATTGATTATGCTTCATATGTAATTCTGGAAAGAGCAGTTCCTGCAATCGAGGATGGGTTTAAGCCTGTGCAGAGAAGAATACTTCATTCAATGAAAGATCTTGATGATGGCCGATTTAATAAAGTTGCTAATATTGTTGGACATACAATGCAATATCATCCTCATGGCGATGCTAGCATATCTGATGCTATTGTTCAACTTGGTCAAAAGGATTTATTGATTGAAACTCAAGGCAATTGGGGAAATATATTAACGGGTGATTCTGCTGCAGCATCCAGATATATTGAAGCTAGATTATCTAAATTTGCTCTAGAGGTTGTTTACAGTCCAAAAGTAACAATATGGCAGTCATCATATGATGGTAGAAGAAAAGAGCCAATAAACCTCCCTGTCAAATTTCCACTACTATTGGCTCAAGGTGCCGAGGGAATTGCTGTTGGATTATCCACTAAAATACTTCCCCACAACTTCGTTGAATTGATAAATGCTTCCATAAAATGTTTGAGAGGAAGAAAGTTTGATCTTTATCCTGATTTTCCAACACAAGGAGTGGTTGATGTAACTAACTATAATGATGGAATGAGAGGAGGTAAAATTAAAGTTCGGGCTAAAATTTCTCAAATAAATAAAAATACATTAGTAATTTCTCAAATTCCTTATACAAGCACAAGCAGCTCATTAATAGAATCAATTCTGAAAGCTAATGATAAAGGGAAAATAAAAATCAAAAAAATTGAGGATAATACGTCAGCTGACGTTGAAATTTTGATACACCTACCAAATGGTGTTTCACCAGACAAAACAATTGATGGGCTCTTTGCGTTTACGAATTGTGAAGTTTCAATTTCTCCGCTCAGCTGTATTATTGAAGATAACAAGCCAGCTTTTATAGGTGTTTCTGAAATCTTAAAAAAATCAACAGAAAAAAACAAAAAATCTTCTGAAGAAAGAGTTAGATGTAAGGTTAGCAGAGCTGAATCTACTTTGGCATTATTCAACATTAGAAAAGATCTTTATTGAAAACAGAATTTATAGGTTGATTGAGGATGAGGAAACTTGGGGTGGTGTTTTAGAGGCTATTAATAAAGGCTTAAAACCATTTATTAATTTCCTTAAAAAGGAGGTTTCTGAAGATGATATTTTAAAATTGACTGAAATTAAAATTAAAAGAATATCAAAATTTGATTTAGAAAAAGCAGATAAAAAAATTAAACAAATTGAGGAAGATATTAATAAGGTAAAATTCAACCTTGAAAATTTAAATGATTTTGCTATACAGTACTTTAAGGATTTAAAATATACATATTCAACTGGAAGACAAAGAAAAACAGAAATTAGAATCTTTGATGACGTAGATGTAAAGAAGGTTGTTGTTAAAAACTCAAAACTTTATGTTAATAGAGAAGATGGTTTTATAGGAACTTCTTTGAGAAGAGAAGAATACGTTGAGGATTGTTCTGATATAGATGATGTAATTGTTTTTACATCTAATGGTGATATGATTGTAACAAAAGTTGATAGTAAAAAGTTTGTTGCAAAAAATATACTTTATGTTTCAGTTTTTAAAAAGAGAGATTCCAGGACTATTTACAATATGATTTACAAGGAAGGTAAGTCTGGTATTTCATACATAAAAAGGTTTAATGTTACTGGAGTTACGAGAGACAAAACATATAATTTAACTTCCCAAAATCCAAAAACAAAAATTTTACATTTTTCAGCTAACCCAAATGGAGAAGCTGAAATTGTCACAATACAACTGAGACAAGGTGGATCAATAAAGAAACTTAAATGGGATTTAGATTTTGCAGATTTAGCAATTAAGGGTCGTTCAGTTAAGGGTAATATTGTAAGTAAGTACTCTGTAAATAAGGTAATCTTCAAAGAAAAAGGTTTGTCTACACTAAAGCCAAGAAAAATTTGGTTTGATGATACAGTTCAGAGGTTAAATGTTGATAATAGGGGTGATTTAATGGGTGAGTTTAAGCCAGATGATGATTTACTCATTGTACAACATTCAGGAAAGCTAAAAATTGTTCCACCAGATCTTAATATGCATTTTCCTGAGGATATGATCATACTCGAGAAAGCTGACAGATCTAAACCAATTTCTGTTGTATATTTCAATAAGAAAAAGAAAAAATACTATGTAAAAAGATTTTTACTTGGTGTTTTAAAGGGTACTCAAAACTTCATCGATGATTCTAAAAATAGTACTGTTGAAATTGTTTCTTATGATTGGAAGCCAGTTATTGAAGTAATCACCAAAAGCAAGAAAGAAATTGAAAAAAATAATATTAATTTATTCGAATTTATATCTGTAAAAGGAATAAAAGCTTTGGGAAATCAACTTGTCAGTAAAGATGTTAAAGAAATTAATCTTCTCGACCCCATACCATATGAGCCTGAAATTAAGGAATTAAATCAAATAGAAGTGATTGATGAGCAAATGGATAATGATGATAATATTTCTAATGAAGCTGAAAGTAGTCAGATAGAATTAGATTTTTAGTCTGATAGAAATACTTTTCCTCTTTTTTTATTACTATCATCCCCAACAATTGAATATTCAAATGTATAACTATCATTTTCTGTACTTAATATTTTCATTGTTATTGATTTTTTACTCTTTTTCGGATTAACATTTTTTAAAATAAATTCACAATCAGAAACCCATCTAACACTAGATGTATCTGTAACACCATTAAAAATCTCAATTTCTGTTGAATCTGTTCTCTGAAAATATGAAATGTATTCAGTTCCATCAATTTCAGTTTTAAACTCAAAGTTGCCAATTTTGAATTTTTCACAATTCTTTTCAGGAAAAGAACAGCTAAACAAAAAAAATAATAGAAGATTAATTTTTAAACTCCTTAAATGTACCATCTTTTAAAAGTAATATTATTTTTTCAACTTCAGAATCAATCTCATTTTTTGATTTACTTCTTGGTTGTTTATGGGTTTGCATAGGGGTAGGGTTTAGTTCATTGTTTCCAAAAATCAACCATTTTACATCAATGTTAGGAAACTCTTTACAAATTTTTGTTACGATTTCTAAACTTGGTTTATTTCGTCCATTCAGAATATGAGAAATACTTGACCTTTGAACATTGATTTTTTTTGCAAATTCCGAAGCACTAATTGACTGACTTTCTAATATTTCTTTTAATCTTAGACTTATATCTTCCATGTTTACAAT
>CACLGQ010000031.1 GCA_902606555.1 uncultured Bacteroidota bacterium | reverse complement strand
CTTCATTATGTTCGTTAATTAAATTATCAATAAAATCTTTAGCAGCAAAAGTGAAAATTTTAATATAATTAGCTGAATCTTCATCAGATGAATTTAACCAATACTGGTAAAATTTATAAGGTGAAGTCTTTACTCTATCTAACCAAATGTTACCATCCTCAGTCTTTCCAAATTTAGATCCATCTGACTTAGTAATCAATGGACAAGTTAGTGCATAAGCTTTTTTTCCATTTTTTTTTCTTATAAGTTCAACTCCAGATGTTATATTTCCCCACTGATCACTTCCTCCCATTTGAATTGTACAATCATAATTTTCTAATAGATAATAAAAATCATATGCTTGGAATAATTGGTAAGTAAATTCAGTAAAAGACATACCCTCATTGGACTCACTTGAGGCCAATCTTTTCTTTACAGAATCTTTTGACATCATATAATTGACTGTCAATAGTTTTCCGTAATCCCTAAAAAAATCTATAATATTTAACTTACTATTCCATTCATAGTTATTTAAGATGACAGCAGAATTATAATTACCTTTATCAAAATCTAAAAACTTTGAAAGTTGTTTTTTAATTGATGAAATATTGGAATCAATTTTGTCTGCACTAAGTAAATTTCTTTCTTTTGATTTTCCAGAGGGATCACCAATCATTCCAGTCGCTCCACCAATTAGAACAATAGGCTTGTGACCACACTGTTGAAAATGTTTCAAAATTATGAGCTGAACAAGACTTCCAATGTGAAGAGAATCAGATGTTGGATCGAAACCTATGTATCCAACCACAGAATCCTTACTAGCTTCTTCATCAAATCCATTGCTAACATCTTGGATTAAACCTCTCCATTCTAGTTCATTTTTAAAATTTTTGGGCATAATACAAAGATATTTAATTAGTTCTTAACATTATTTAATGAATCTTTAATGATTTTAATTTTTTTATTTATTCCATCATAAATGTCCATATATAGTTTAGGATTTTTTGTATAAAAACTATTACTTCTAACAAATTTTAAACAATCAATAGAGTGTTTTCTAAATAACATGGTATCTCTAACCATGAAGTAATTATTATTTGATTTACTTATAAATCCCCTACTTGAGTTAATTAAATTAACATCAAACAAAAATTCAATCATTTCATTCTTGGACATGATATCATCAGGAATATTGACCTCATTTGTGCATGAGAAAAAAACAATTAATATTAAATATATTTTTTTCATTTATTGAAATGATATTTTCTTTCCTCTAAAACCCTCATTTATCGATCCATTCTCATAAACCAAATTACCATTAATAAATGTATGTGTAATCTGGGAATTGAATTTTGTTCCTTCAAATGGTGACCATCCACATTTATATAATATGTTATTTGAATCTACTATATAATTTTTTCTTGGATCAATTATAACCATGTCTGCAAAATAATTTTTTCTTATAAAACCTCTTTTATCAACTCTAAAAAGTATGGCAGGATTGTGACACATCTTTTGAACAATTTTTTCTAATGTAATTTTTTTGTTTAAATAGTGTTCAAACATCATGTTGAGTGAATGTTGAACTAATGGGCCACCAGATGGACAATTCAAATAATTATTACTCTTTTCATTTAAAGTATGAGGGGCGTGATCTGTTGCAATAACATCAATTCTGTCATCATTTAATGACTCCCATAAGCCTTGCTGATCACTCATAGTCTTGATTGATGGATTCCATTTAATAAATCCCTTCTTCTTTTTGTAATCATTTTCGTTAAATGAAAGATGATGAATACAAACCTCACAGGTTATTTTTTTATCTTTTAAAGGAATATTATTTGAGAATAATTTAGACTCGGCACTAGTCGATAAATGAAATACATGGAGCCTTGCATTTGTTTTTTTTGCCAAAGCAATAATTTTTTCGGTTGACTTTAAGCAAGCCTCCTCAGATCTAATTTTAAAATGGCAATCAAATGGTATTTCATCATTATATTTTTCTCTGTAAAAATCTAAATTTCTTTTAATTATTCCCTCATCCTCACTATGAACAACAACTGGAACTTTAGAAAATGATAATATTTTTTCAATTACATTGTAATCATCTACAAGCATATTTCCTGTTGATGAGCCTAAAAATAGTTTTATAGCAGGAATTTCAGAGAAATCTAGTTTTTCAATTTCCCCAAAATTATTATTAGTTCCGCCAAACATAAACGAATAATTTGAAAAAGAATTTTTGGCAGCTATTTCAAACTTATTTTTAAGTTCAGAAATAGTTGTTGTATGTGGAATAGTATTAGGCATTTCAAAATATGATGTGATGCCACCTGAAACTGCAGCTTTTGATTCACTGTAAATGGTTCCTTTGTGAGTAAATCCTGGTTCTCTGAAATGCACTTGATCATCAATAATGCCTGGGATCAAAAAACATCCCTTAGCATCAATTATTTTTTCTTCACCACGAGCTATAATATTTTGACCTATTTCTTCAATTAAATCTCCATTTATTAAAATATCACTCTTAGAAATATTTCCCTCATTAACAATCTTAGCATTTTTTATAATAGTTTTCATTTGAACGTTTTTGAGAAAATTTGACTTAATTTCATTGATATTAATCCAAATACCGCTTCATAAATTATGGATAAATTTAACTTAGATTCACCTCTTATCCTATCTGTAAAAATTATAGGAATTTCATACAATTTATATTTCAAATTATAAGCTTTAAACTTCATTTCTATTTGGAAAGCATAGCCTTTAAATACTATCCCATTATTTAAAACTTCTTCAATTACAGAGGCTTTATATCCCACAAATCCAGATGTTAAATCCATTATCGGAGTGCCTGTTATGGTTCTTGCATACCAAGATGCAAAATATGAAATTAGCACCCTTTGTATTGGCCAGTTAATTACATTAACACCTGTTTTATATCTGGAGCCAATGACAACATCGTATCCATTATTTGTTAGAAAAACTTGCATTCTTGAGAGATCCTTTGGATTGTGAGAAAAGTCAGCATCCATCTCAAATATATTTTCATAACCATTTTTAATTGCCCATTCAAAACCATTTACATAAGCAGGGCCAATTCCCAATTTTTCTTCTCGCTTTATTAAAAAGAGCCTTTTTTTGTGAAATGGTATTTTCTCCTCGACTAATACAGAAGTTTTATCTGGGGAATTATCATCTACCACTAGTACGCAAAAGTTGTCTTTTAATAAAAAAATTTCATCTATTATTTCAATAATATTTTCTGATTCATTATAAGTAGGTATAATTACTATAGATTTTATATCAGACACGCAGTAAAATTAAGACTTATTTTCTTTAGAAAAATAAAATCATTTAAAGTTTAATATGTTTGGTTAAACAGGAATTTGTATTTTTGCAGACCCAATTCATTTTAAAAAGTATGAAGGTAAAGTCAATTTTAATTTCACAACCTAAGCCAGAAATTAAAAACTCACCATATGTTGAGCTTATTAAAAAATTTAAATTAAAAATTGATTTTAGACCATTTATTCATATCGAGGGTAAGACCAGTAGAGAAGTTAGGCAACAAAAAATTGATTTATCTAAATTTTCAGCGATTATTTTAACAAGTAGAAACTCAGTAGATCACTTCTTTAGAATTGCAGAGGAGATGAGGTATCCAATTCCCAATGCTTTAAAATACTTTTGTCTTTCTGAAGCTGTTGCATTCTACTTGCAAAAATATGTTGTATACAGAAAGAGAAAAATTTATGTTGGAGGTAGAACTTTTGATGAACTTTCCGAAATTATATCAAAATACAGTGAAGAGAACTACCTTCTTCCTGGATCAGATGTTTTATCTCCAAGAATTGAAAAAAAATTAAATGATCTTGAGGTTAAATGGACAAAGGGTGTATTTTATAAAACTGTTATAAGTGACTTGTCAGATCTAAAAAATGTTTATTATGATATCCTTGTTTTTTTCAGTCCCTCTGGAATTGAGTCATTATTTTCGAACTTTCCAGACTTTAAACAAAATGATACAAGGATAGCTGTTTTTGGAAAAAACACTGCAAATGCAGCTAAAAAATCTGGTTTGAGAATTGACGTTGAGGCTCCATTAAATAAAGTTCCATCAATGTCAAGAGCTCTTTACCTCTATATCGAGAAAGCTAATAAAAAATAATTAGCTTTTAAATTTACTTTCAAAATTCTCAATAAAAACTTTAAAGTCGTCCTGAGATTTAATATTTAAGTACTTTTTGTCACTGAACAGTTTCAAATATATTTCTATTTGTTCAGGCGTTAAATAGCCAGTGATTGGTGCTATTGGATTTGAGACATCATCAAAAAAAACTATGGTAGGATATCCATAAACACCAAGGTATTTTGTAAAGTTATGTGTTGAGTTTCTTCCTGATTTTGAGGAAGAATATCCAGGGTTGCTGAACACTTTACCATTATGCTTTAAAGTTGAATTTCCCTCCGCATCAAACTTCACAGCATAAAAGTTTTCATTTAAGAAATTAGCGACATCAGGGTTTTGGAAAGTATTTTTATCCATTAACTTACAAGGGCCACACCAATCAGTGTAAACATCCATCATAATATTTTTTGGAACTTTTTTTTGTAATTCTTGAGCCTTATCCATAGAAATCCAATTTACCTCTTGACTGTAAGTAATATTTAAAATAAATATGAAAATAAAAACTAGTCTAATTGAAACCATGCATTTTTTTCTTTAAAAAGGCGTTTAGTAAAAACATTATAATACCTGCACCTATGGGGATTAATGTGAAAATTAAAAAGAAACCAGATAAACCAGCTTTCTCTGAAATTATATTAATATAGCTTCCTGTAAAACCTCCAATAAGATTTGCAAAAAAACTTGATAATAACCAAAAACCAAACATTAAACCTACTAGCCTAACTGGCGCTAATTTACTAACATACGAAAGTCCTACTGGGGAAACACACAATTCACCTAATGTATGGAACAGATATGCAAATACTAGCCAAAAAATACTTACACTTGCAGTTTGCGCACCATAAGGTATTGACATCGATCCATAGGCTAAAAATCCAAAGCCTAGACCAAGAAGAATTAAACCGATTGAAAATTTAATTGGACCTGAGGGATTGTACTTTGATGCCCAAAGTTTAGAAAACAATGGTGCTAAGAGAATTATAAACAAGGAATTTAAAACAGAAAACCAAGACGCTGGAATTTCAGTATCAGTAACCTCTGAAGCGTTTATCTCAAATGGGACATAATATTTAAAAACATCAAAATAATAACCCAAATAAGTTGAAATAGATTCAGGAATAAAACCTAACATAAATAAAACTATTGTCCAAATAATAACAAAACTTGCGCCTAGAAATAAATTTGATAAAAAATACTTTTGAAAAATATTTTGAAATAATTTGATCAAAACATAGGTAATAACTATCATCGGGACAATGGTTATAATTGTATTAACGATTTTGAATATTAATGATGACTCACCTGTCAAATTCCTTTCAGTGTAATCATTAGCAAAAATTGTCATTGATCCTCCCGCTTGTTCAAACGCCCACCAGAAAAATATAGTTGCTGCAGAGAAAACTAGAATAACTAAAATTCTATCCCATTCTACATTTGTAATTGGTGTCTTTACTTTTTCTTCAGAATTATTCACTTTTTTCTCAGGCTTAAGACCAATAGATCCAAAAATACTTTGAGCAAAATAGAATTGAAGCATACCAAAAAACATAAAAATTCCAGCAAGTCCAAATCCCCAATGCCAACCAATAGTTTCACCTAAATATCCACAAAGAAGAATACCCAAGAATGCTCCTGCATTGATACCCATGTAGAATATAGTATATGCACCATCTTTTCTGATATCATCATCTTTATACAGCTGACCAACAATCGATGAGATATTTGGCTTAAACAAACCATTACCAATTATTAATAATCCAATTCCTAAAAAGAAGAAAGCATCTGCATAATACTCTAACGCCATTGAGCCATGTCCTAAGGCCATAATAAAAGCACCCATTACGGTTGCATTCCTGTAACCCAAAAACTTATCCGCTAAGATTCCACCGATCAATGGAGTAAAGTAAACCAGTCCTGTGTACCAACCGTATAAAACTAGAGCATCCTCTCTTTCCCATCCCCATCCTTCATTCATAATTGAAGATGTTAGAAAAAGCACAAGAATTGCTCTCATTCCATAATAACTAAACCTCTCCCACATTTCAGTGAAAAACAAAACAAATAGTCCTGTTGGATGATCAAAAATTGTCTTTTGATTTAATTCTGATCCATTAAATTGAGCTCCTATCATCTCTAATTTTTTTTAAATGTATTTATTTAATTATAATTCTCCAACGATTTTTCTTCCATGATAAAACTTTCCATCAATTTTTTCATGTAAAATCTCAAAGTTTTGATCTGTAATTTTTCCCGCGGAAATTATTTCAAAATCATTTGGTGAAATATGAATCATTTTCTTTAAAATTTCAGAACCCAGATCAGCTGTGTTACAACCACCAGATGAAAGTATTCCATTTACATTATCGATCACAAGTAATTTCTTTAATGAGTTTATTGGTGATGAAGTTAAATCAATAGCTTTATGAATAATTACATTTAATGGTTTTGCAAAATCTGCTAGATACATAATTTTATTTAAATCTAATTCATCATTCTCATACAAGCATCCAAAAACTACACCATCAAATTTTTCATTTTTACAAAATTCAATTGTTTCTTTCATCCGAATTAAATCATCATGACTATAATTAAATGAATTTGAATGAGGCCTTACCATTACCCTCACTGGTATTGAAATATTTTTTTTTAAGTAAATTAAATCATCAAATGATGGTGTTAAACCATCTTCATCTAAGTTGGAGCAAAATTCAATTCTGTCTGCGCCTTTTTGAAAAGCATTAATTGCATCTTTAATATTATCGACACATACTTCTTTTACAACTCCCATTTAATACATAATTAGAAATGGTATCTTTTAAAAGTTTCCATTGCCTGGTAATTTGCAGTTCCAAGTTCATTGTAGATAATAGCAATATCACGATTTCTGTCCTCTACTCTTTGCCAAAACTCTCTTTCATCATCACCTTGGAACATTACACTATTATTCTGTGATTGATGATAAAAAATTGCTCTTCTTTTTCTTAAAACTTGTTCTGGACTTAAAGGAACAGCCATTTCAATTTCATGTGAATCCCACTCATGCCAGGCTCCGCGATATAACCAGACCCAGCATTCTTTCATGAAATCTAACTTCTTTAATTTCTTTAAGGAATCAAACAACAACTCTATACAAACTTTATGAGTTCCATGCGGATCTGCTAAATCTCCAGCTGCATAAATTTGGTGTGGTTTAATTGATTTAATAAAATCACACATAATTTTTAAATCTTTAGATCCTGGATTGTTTTTTTTAATTTTACCAGTTTCATAAAATGGGAGTCCCAAAAAATGAACATTAGAGTCGGCTAAACCAATAAATCTCGTAGCTGATAAAGATTCTTTCTCTCTTATTAGAGATGCTAATTTTCTAATGCGAGAATCATTAATTATTTTCTTTTCGTCAGACAGTAATTTTTTTAATTCATCAATGAAATTAGAGGTCCGATCAAAAAAATCTTCATATAACTCAACAAACTTTAATACCTCTTCATTTGAAACAGCAATATTTCCTGAAGTTTGATATGCTACATGTACTTCATGACCTTGATTAACAAGTCTATCAAATGTACCCCCCATTGAAACAACATCATCATCAGGGTGTGGACTAAAAATTATTATACGTTTTTTTTTTGGATTTTTTCGTTCAGGTCTATGAGTGTCATCAGCATTTGGTTTTCCTCCAGGCCATCCTGTTATTGTTCTTTGAAGCTTGTTAAAAGCTTCTAAATTTATTTCATAGTGTGATTTATCGACTAATAAATCTGATAAATTATTTTGATTGTAATCTTTTTCAGTTAGCCTAAGGATTGGTTTTTTTGTGATACTTGATAACCAATGAATAGCTCTCGTTTTCATTTCACCATCCATTGATTGAGCACCAACTTGCCAAGGCTGAGAAATTCGTGTAAGATCAGTTGAAGAGTCTTTATCTAACACAAATGTTGTATTATTATGTGATTGAAGTAAACTTGCAGGAACTTTGACATTTTGTCTAGATTCTACTGCAGTTTTAACTGACTCTGACTTACCATGTCCCCATGCGAGCAAAATTATTCTTTTTGATGATAATATTGTTTTAACGCCAATAGTTATTGCAGAACTTGGAACATTCTTTATTCCATTAAAATGAAGCCTTGCATCTTTTCTTGTTTTATAATCAAGTTTAACCAATCTTGTAATAGAGTTTAAATTTGATCCAGGTTCATTAAATCCAATATGTCCATTAGCTCCAATTCCTAATAATTGAATATCAATTCCTCCAATTGATTTAATTTTTTTTTCATAATCTTTACAATAATTGTCAATAGATTTTTTATCTACTTTTCCATCAGGAATATTTATATTCTTGTTATTAATGTCAACATGATCAAATAAATTATCATTCATAAACTTATGATAACTTTGAGTATGGTTTTTTTCTAAGCCATAGTATTCATCAAGATTAAATGTGATAACATTTTTGAAACTAAGATTCTCGTTTTTATGAAAATCAATTAGTGCTTTGTAGACCCCTTTCGGAGACGATCCAGTTGCAAGACCAAGCACGGTTTTTTTATTCTTTTTATTATTTTTTTCAATCAATTTCTTTATTTCTTGGGCTACTATCAATTCGGCAGTTTTTTTATTATCAAAAATTACAGTGTGAATTCTTTCAAATCTTGTAGTTGAAGATGATCCAGGATTTTTATATTTAATATTAGTAGGGTTCATAAATCTCACAACATAATTTTTTTTGCATTTTTAAATAACATAAATCCAGAAACAATTGTAACTAATAAAAATATTATTGCTAAACTAATTTCGCCATAAATAAAGTAACCAGTTGAAAATAGAGCAGAATATATGGTTACACAACCAATAATCATACATAGAATTCCTTTCGGAACAATCCATTCCTCTTTTTGATCACTAATATTAATTTTCTCTTTAATTTTATTCCATCCAGGACCTCCAGGTTTTGTTTTTTTATAAAATTTAATAAGAGTTTCTTTTTCATCTGCAGGTGTCAAAAATGTAACAATTAACCAAATTGAAGTAGTTAGCAATACAATAAATGGAAATTTCATGTAAGCAGGTAAACCTTCATCATTGAAAATTAAATTGAATAGAGATTGATTTGTTAAAGCAATTGAAATTATACCTGAACTTAACATTGCTGCTATTTCACTCCAAGCATTTATTCTCCACCAAAACCATCTAAGAATAAAGATTGAACCTGTTCCTGCTCCAAACATCAAAATTATATCAAATAATTGATAAGCATTAGTAAGTAGTATAGCTATAACAGAACTTATAATCATCAAGAAAACAACAGAAAATCTTCCAACATTTACGAGCTCTTTTTGGGATGCATTTTTATTAATGAGTTGCAAATAAAAATCATTAACAACATATGATGATCCCCAATTAAGGTGAGTTGAAATTGTTGACATATATGCAGAAATCAAAGATGCAAGGACAAGTCCAAGAAGTCCAGTTGGAAGTAAAGTTAACATGGCTGGGTAAGCTAGATCTTGCCCCAACTTATCTTCAGAAATATTTGGAAATGCTTCACTTAGAGATGCTAAATCTGGATAAACAATTAATGAAGCAAGTGCAACAATAATCCATGGCCATGGTCTTAGAGCATAATGCATAACATTAAAAAACAAAGTTGCACCTAAGGCATGGTTTTCATTTTTCGCCGCTAGCATTCTTTGGGCAATATACCCTCCTCCACCTGGTTCTGCTCCAGGATACCACGAACTCCACCACTGAACAGCAAAAGGTATAATTAATAACGTCCATAAAGTTTCTTTATCTGAAAGGTCAGGGAACATTGATATTTTTTCTGAAATAGCTTCATTACTCATTATTGATGAAACCCCTCCAACTTCGGGAAGATTAACTAAATATATAGCTGCACCAATTGAACCGGCCATAGCTGTAAAAAATAAAATAAAGTCAGTGTAAACCACTCCTCTGAATCCACCAGCAGTGCTAAAAATTAGAGTTACACCTCCAGCGTAAAGTACAGTTTCAATAGCAGACAAATCAAGCATGATAGCTCCAATTTTTATTGCAGCTAAAGTTACTCCTGCCATAGCCAGTACATTAAATATAATGCCTAAGTAGACGGATCTAAAACCTCTTAGAAATCTACCGGCCTTACCGCTGTATCTAAGTTCGTAAAATTCCATATCAGTTGCTACATCCGACCTTCTCCAAAGCTTCGCATATACGAAAACTGTAAGTAAACCAGTTAATAGAAAAACCCACCAAACCCAATTCCCAGAAACTCCATTTGTTCTAACAATATCGGTTACTAAATTTGGTGTATCAGTTGAAAAAGTTGTTGCTACCATTGACAAGCCCAACAGCCACCAAGGCAGTGTTCTTCCTGAAAGAAAA
>CACLGQ010000030.1 GCA_902606555.1 uncultured Bacteroidota bacterium | reverse complement strand
CCTTTTTCTTTGTAATGGTCACCAAGGAAATGGGCATATTCAAGAATGAAATCAGGCTGAAAACTCATTTGTCTTTCTTGAAATTCAGTTAAAAACTCATCATTCATTACATAAAATGAAGTTTCGTTTTCTTTGTCAACAATTTTGAATGTGGTATAACCTCTTTTTTCCATTAGCATTACTCGCCACGAAAATCTATAACCTTGTTCATTCCAAAAAAGTTCGCCAGGATATAATGCATATCGAAATGGAAAAAGTATTTGTATTATAAAAAATACTACTACTGTAGTAATAGCAAATTTTTCTCTCT
Organism: uncultured Bacteroidota bacterium; assembly: GCA_902606555.1. Taxonomy (GTDB): domain Bacteria; phylum Bacteroidota; class Bacteroidia; order Flavobacteriales; family Flavobacteriaceae; genus Eutrophosalina. The sequence continues at coordinate 10,324 of CACLGQ010000030.1, read as the reverse complement.
TAATATATACAGTATTAATTTCTCTAACACTATGAATTACTTTTTTGAATGGTTTTGTTACTATTTCTAATAATTTTTGATGAGTTTTCGGAGTAAAGAAAATTAATGATGAAATTATCATGATGTATGGGAACATACCAATGGGAAATAAGATTACGGTAAAAATGTGAAAAAATATTACCAATAAAAACCCAAAAATTCTTGTTCTGTGGTATAATAAAATAAATGGAATTAGTAAATCATAAAACATACCTCCCCAACTCATAAAATAATGAAACCATTCTTGTTGCATCAAGCTTGATCCAATAATTGGTAAATCATAGCTTCCAGTTGTGAGCCATATTTTGAGTGGTTGAGCCTCCAAAAGCCAATCTTTATTAATTTTTGCCAGCCCAGCATAGAAGTAAACGATAAAAAGTAAAAGTTTAATACTATCAACACACCATTTTGGTGTGTGAGAAAATGTTTTTTTACTTAAATATGAATCAACTGAATATGATGAGTTTGCTGGTAGAAAAATTAGAAGAAAACTTAGTATACTCACAAAATAATAATGATTTAGATAGGTAGTTTTATCCATTAATTCTATGTAAGTAAAGGATAAAAAGAAGGTGATAATAGAAAGATAATATTTGAAACCAATTGCAACAAAAAATGCTGATAATCCACAAATTATAAATAGTAAATAAGTATACTCGTCTAAGGGTTTAACCCATTCAAATCCATAAAAAGTAAAATGAAAAGAGGGATCAATATACATTTCTTGAATCCAACCTTTCAACCAAAACCTAATTATACTGTAAGTCATTAACAAGCCAAAGCTTAACCTAAAAAAGGCTAAGCTTGTGGATTCTTGTTTTTTTGAAAAGTATGATCTAATAATTTCCAAGGCTGAAAATTACGAATTGTTTTTAATCTCCGTCTGCATCAATGTAATCAACTTGAATACTAAGTAATGATAACATGTTGGTTTTCATATTTACGACTATAGCTTGTAATTTATCAAATGCATTTAACATTTTGACTTTATCACTATTTATCTGATCTATGAAATTAGAGTCTAATGATTCCAGAGCATCTTTAGCATTTTGGAAATTACTCGATATAATAGGACTTAAATTTTCTTTATTTACGTCAGCATTATAAATATAGTCAAGGTAGGTTTTTAAGCTTGCTCCAGAAGCACCAGTGGATGATTTACCATGGAATAGATTTTCTGAAGCTAGCAAAGCCTCTTTTGCCAAATCTTTTGAAACATCCTCAAAAGAGTTTTTAGATGAATAGTATGCTTCAACTCTATCAGGCAGTGCATTTCCTCCAGAGTAAACACCTGCTGGTATTCCAATTTTGTTTGCTCTCAATCCTTTTTCAAAATAATAAACAAAATCATTTGTTATCATATTCAATGAACTTGAATTTGAATTTCCTGACGATTGAATAAATGAGTCTTTATATGTTTTCCAGTCTTGTACAATTTTATCAGTATTCGAAGACATTATTGTAAGTAGGTTTTTTAAATAATCACCATACATAGAATCATCAATGTATTTCTGAATAACTTTTTCTTTTGAATCATCAATACCATGTATCATATAATCTACACCACTGAGACCTTGGGATGACCAATCGTTAGAGCTGCTCAAATCATATTTCATTGATGTTATGTTTTCAACAATTCTTAACTCATCAATAGGGTAGGTATTGATAGTATTAAAAAACATTATTTCTTCTGCTTTACCAATGTTAAACATTTCAATATGTTGCCATTTTTTGTAGGCTGTAAACCAATCATCGTGCATTTTATCAAACGTAGATACCATTGGGCTTGAAACATATGCATCTACACTAGATTTTAAATTAGCTAGAGCTAATTGGAAATCATCATATCTTGGTATTATTATATTTTCAGCATAATTTTTTAGTATTGTAGATCTGTCAAATTCAGGAACTTGATTTTGCTCCTCATCAGAATCACTGCTACACGCTATGATTAAAGAGAGAGTAAAAATTGAAAATATAGTATATCTTAATAATTTCATAACATAAAATTAAAAAACAGTGACAAAAATGTCACTGTTTTTTTTTATTTAATTAAATGATTTTTTAACATATCAAATACTAAATACTCATTTTAGATTTGATTTGACTTACCATTGATGTAAGGTCTGAGTTGTTAACAGTCCAAAAATTAGAAAGTTTTGATAGCATCGCATCGACTTCAGATTTTGTAAAGTATGGTGCATCGTTTCCATCGTTGGTAAACTGTAAACTCATGATAAATCCATATCCCTCAGAAAGTGCGTGGAATGCATCAGCAGTATTACCAGCAGACATTTTTGACATATATCCTTCTAAGTAATCGACAGATTTATATCCAATAACCTTTGAAAGCTGAATTTTGAGAATATTAGCTTGTGCATCTCTGACATCGTATGCACCAGCAACAATTGCTGCTCTTCCTAATTTAAATGCATCAAATATTCTCTTGGCAATCCCTGGATCATTACTACCCTCAATTTTAGTTAAATACTTGAATAGAGTTGTACCAGTTGATGATAAGTTAGTACTTAAATCTGTAGTTTTAGCATTATCTACTTGGCCATACAAGTATCCAAATGCTTCATCCCACTTATGCTCCATATCAGTATAATTTTTACCACTTGAAAGAATGCCATTTGTGTTATCATCCCTTCTTGTTCCAGAGTCCATTTGACATGGCTGGATGTAATTATTAACTATTTGGTCTAAACACATCCCACCAATCAAACCTTTGATAAAAGTTTGATCAATTTCATGGCCCATTCCGTTAACATGAATACTTCTAGTCGCATCAGTTAACTTTCCCGGAACTCCGGAGCTAGCATCAGCAGTCCATGCTGGAACAACATTAGCAACAAAATCAGCTATTTGATCATCAAATTGAGCTTGAGTCGCTGAATTACCAGCTGCACAACCTGCAGATGTTTTGCTTCTTATTTTTTTACCAGTTCCATTAAGTGCAGCGTTCATAAAGCCAGATCCATCAGCAAACATTGCATCAATTTGAGCTTCTGTGTAAAACTTCGTAGCACCAGAACCATCATCAGCCTTTGAATTTAATGCGTTATAAACTGCATCGGCTTGATTAAGTCTTGTTGTTTGACCAGTAAAAGAAACTGTGGAAACTCCATCTCTTAAAAATTCATAAGTTGCAGGAGCAACAACTTCAACTATTTGATCATCATCATCTGAATCACATGAAACAAATAATGCTGAAAAAAACATCACTAGACACACCTTAAAAATTGCTTTGTAATTTTTCATTTTTTTTGAATTTGCAGCGAATATATATAATTATTTAGAATTAGTCTAAATAAAAATAATTTTTTTTTTAACTTTTATTAAATTAATTTCGTCGCACAAAAAAAGATACAAATGAAGAAAATTTTATACCTATCTATTCTGGCAATACTTACAAGTTGTATGCCTAATAAAAATAAATCAAAAGAAATAAACATCTATAGTCAAAGACATTATAATGTAGATGAGCTTCAATATCAAAATTTTGAAAAAATGACTGGCATTAAGGTTAATGTAACTAAGGCTAATGCTGATGAGTTGATTCAAAGATTAAAAAATGAAGGTGAAAATTCACCTGCTGATCTATTTATTACAGTTGATGTTGGGAAATTATGGCAAGCTTCTGATATGGGTTTATTCCAAAAATTCGAAGATAAATCAGTTTTTGAAAATATTGATCCACAATTTTTAGATAAAAATGGATTCTGGGTTCCAGTTACTTACAGATCCAGAGTTGTCGTTTACAGTAATGAAAGAGTTAAAAAAGATGATTTATCAACATATGAAGACCTAGCTAACGAAAAATGGAGAGGAAGACTTCTTGTCAGATCATCGTCAAATGCGTATAATCAAGCACTTGTTTCCTCACTTGTTGCCAACTTAGGAGTTGAAAATACATCAAACTGGTCTGAAGCATTAGTTAAAAACTTCGCTAGAGATCCAAAAGGGAGTGACAGAGATCAAGTTAAGGCTATTGCTGCTGGACAAGGTGATATCGCAATTGTCAACTCATATTATATAGGACTGTTATTAGCATCTGAAAAAGAAGAGGAGATTAAGGCTGGAAATGCGGTTTCTGTATTTTTCCCAAATCAAGATGATAGAGGGGCACATATTAATGTATCAGGTTTGGCATTAACTAAAAATGCACCAAACCGTGAAAATGCAATTGAGTTAATTAAATACCTCACAAGTATTCAGGCTCAAGAAACATATGTTAATAATAGCTATGAATATTCAATTAACCCTAATGTGAAGCCTGATCCAATAGTTCAAGAGTGGGGTGAATTTAAAAAAGACCCTGTTGATCTAAACATGTTGGGTATCAAAAGAGATGAAGCAATTCGTATATTTGATAAAACAGGTTGGAAATAGTCAAAAAATATATTACAAACAGAGGAAAACTAATTTTTCCAACTGTTTTTCTTTCACTAATTATCATTTTGCCTATACTAGCCCTCATTTTTAGTGTAGCTATAATTGATACATCAAATTTTCAATACCTATGGGATAATCTATTGTTTGAATATTCAATAGATACTATCTATTTAATAGCAATTACATCAATTTTCTCGCTTCTGTTTGGAATATTACCTGCATGGTATATGAGTACAAATGAATTTAAGTTTAAAAATATTTATGATATTTTTCTTTATTTACCTCTTGCTATTCCTGCTTATATAATGGCCTTTACATACAGTGATATTTTAAGCTACACTGGTCCAATTCAATCTTTCTCAAGAAAATATTTTCCTGATTTTGCTAACCTTATTAATAAGGATTATTTACAAATTGAGGTTTTAGGTATAATCATGGCGCTATCACTTTATCCATACATATACACGGCATGTAGATTATCATTTTCTTTGATTGGATCCAATTATATCAATTTATCAAGAAGTCTAGGAATGTCAAGGCTAAAAACTTTTTTTAAAATTGTAATTCCACTTTCAAGAGTAGCAATTTTCTCAGGATTATTCCTAGTTGTGATGGAAGTTCTAAATGAATATGGAGCAGTAAAATATTTTGGTGTAAATACTTTCACTAGTGGTATATTTAGATCTTGGTATTCAATGGGAGATGTAGAAACTGCATCATTACTTGCTGTTTTATTATTTTTTATAGTTGTTTTCTTTTTTTCGACTGAAAGATATTTAAATTCAAAATATAAATTCAATTATAGTCCAAACACAAAAAAATTTAAAAATGAATCTCCATCATTTAAAAATAGAATCATAATACATTTGGTATGTCTAATTCCAATTATTCTTGGGTTTTTAATTCCCCTGTTTTTCATAATTAATAACGTCATTTATGAATTTAGCAGAATTGATTTTGAAAAGGTTTTTAATTTAACTACTAACACTGTTATTATTTCGCTGATTTCTAGTGTAATTATTGTGGTAATTGCAGTGTATTTTCAATTTTTAAAAAGAATTTTTAAGAATAAATCAATAACATTTTTTAATGAGGTCATATCACTAACATATGCATTACCGGGCGCAGTTATTGGATTATCCTTAATATTATTGTTTACATCATATCCGTTTGAGAATGAATTATTGATTGGTTCTCTTGGAATATTGGTTTATGCCTATGTTATAAGATATATGGCTGTTGGTATATCACCTTTAAAGTCTAGCTTTGATAAACATCCTAGTTCTTATGACGATACTGCATTCAATTTAGGAATGGGACCAGCAAAATTGTTTAGATCAATTCATTTACCTATAAATAAGTCTGCAATAGCGATAGCTTTCTTAATTACATTCGTTGATATAATTAAAGAATTGCCAATTACTTTAATATTAAGACCATTTAATTTTGACACTTTAGCTGTTCAAACTTATGAATATGCCATTGAAGAAATGATTCCTAAATCCTCAATATATTCATTAGCTATTGTTATGTTAGGAACTATTTTGTTAATATTTTTGAAAAAAATTGTAAATAAAGAAATTGATGTTCCTAAAAGTAAATGAATTACAAAAATATTATGACTCAAACAATCCGCTGATCAAAAATTTGAATTTCTCAGTAGAGAAGGGGGATATTGTTTCTTTCATTGGTGAAAGCGGATCTGGAAAAACAACTTTTTTAAAATGTCTTGCTGGTTTAGAAAAAATTAATTCTGGATCGATTATACTCAATGGAAAAATTTTGAATGATGTATCAACTTTTGTAAGTCCGAACAAAAGAAAAATTGGGTTTGTTTTTCAAGATTATCCACTTTTTCCTCATTTAAATGTTTTAGAAAATATTAAAATTAATCTCGATAAGAATTACTATTCAAAAATTGACTACATTTTAGAACTTACTAACATCAAAGATTTATGTAGTAGGTCCCCCGATCAATTATCTGGCGGTGAACAACAGCGTGCTTGTATTGCTAGAGCTTTAGTTCGAGAACCAGATTTATTATTATTGGATGAGCCATTTAGTAATTTGGATTCTAATATCAAAACTACAATACAAGACGAAATTCATAAAATCATCAAAAAAACTAAAACTACAACTATTTTAGTAACTCATGATATTAAGGATACTTTCAATATTTCAGATAAAATTTTAATATTTAAGGCTGGTATCTTACAGCAATACGATAATCCAGTTAACATGTACTGTAATCCAGTGAATTGTTATTGTGCTAAAATTCTTGGAGATTTAAATCAAATAAGTGTTAATGGTAAAACTTATTTTATAAGACCTGAAAAAATTAGACTAGCAAAAAAATCTAGCTATTTGGCTTTGGTTAAAAAAACAGTTTTTGTCGGAAAGGAATATAAAATTAGTGTTAAAATTAATGGAGAAATATGGACATTTTTTAGTGAGGAACCACTACAAATTGATCAAGAAGTCTACTTAGAATTAGATGATAAAGACTTACTTGAGTTTGATTCAACATGCTCAAACTTTTTTACACATTAAAAACTCACCTAATTTAAATTCATTCTAAACATAAATCATTTTACTTTTACAAAAATTAAAAAAATGATTAAATCAGTTAAAAGTTGTCTAAATTGTGAAAATCTTGCAGATTCTTTGAAATGTGTCAAACATGACCTTGAGGTTGAGATTGATAATGTATGTAACGACCATTCAATTAAAAAGGCTTTTTCAAAATTGTCAGATTGTGTTAGTTGTTCTAACTATAAAAAAGTATCATGCCCTAACCCTGGATCCTCTGCAGCTGGAATGTTGTGTTTCTCATGGTCAACTTATTAGTTATTATAGATCATTAAAAAATCTTATATTTGTGCGCAATTAATTTTCATTAGTTGCTATGAATAAATCAAAATTTATTGAGACTGGTCTAACATACGATGATGTTTTGTTAGTTCCTGCATATTCACAAATTCATCCCTCTGATGTAGATTTGACATCAAAATTTTCTAGAAATCTTTCATTAAAAGTTCCTATTGTATCAGCTGCTATGGATACTGTAACAGAAAGTAAAATGGCTATTGCGATGGCCCAAGAGGGTGGTATTGGAGTTATTCATAAAAATCTAACTATAAAAAAACAGTGTGACAAAGTTAGACGTGTAAAAAGATCAGAGTCTGGGATGATTTTAGATCCTGTAACCTTAAGTAAAAAAAGTAAAGTAAAGGATGCTGTAAAATCCATGAAAGAATTTAGTATTGGTGGAATTCCAATTGTAGATAAATCAAATTCACTGGTAGGAATCGTTACTAATAGAGACCTAAGGTTTGAAAATGACATGAATAAGCCTATTGAAGAGGTAATGACATTCAAAAATATTATTACTGGAAGTCCTGGAATTACATTAAAGCAAGCTGAAAAAATCCTTCAAAAGAATAAAATCGAAAAACTTCCTATTATTGATAAGGAAAATAAGCTTGTTGGGCTAATTACTTTTCGTGATATTCAAAAAATTACTTTAAAACCTTCCTCAAACAAAGATGAATTTGGTAGACTAAGAGTTGCAGCTGCAATAGGAGTAGGTGGAGATAATTTAGAGAGATGTAAAATGCTTTATAAATCTGGTGTAGATGCTATTGTCATAGATACTGCACATGCACACACTAAATCTGTTTTGAAAATAATAAAAGATGTTAAAAGATCTTTCCCTGATCTTGATTTGGTTGCAGGTAACATAGCAACCTCAGATGCTGCAAAGTTTTTAGCTAAAGCTGGAGTTGATGGGGTTAAGGTTGGTATTGGACCTGGATCTATTTGTACGACCAGAGTAGTTGCAGGTGTAGGCTATCCACAGTTATCAGCAATAAATAATGTTTACAATGCGCTTAAAGGATCTAATGTTACTGTAGTGGCTGATGGAGGAGTGAAGCACACGGGTGATATAACAAAGGCTGTAGCGGCAGGTGCTGATTGTGTAATGTTAGGATCTATGTTAGCTGGCACCTTGGAATCACCAGGTGAAACCATTATCTATGAGGGAAGAAAATTTAAAACATACAGAGGAATGGGATCGGTCGAAGCAATGGAAAAAGGAAGTAAGGAAAGATATTTCCAATCAAGTATTAAAGATAAAAATAAGCTAGTTCCAGAGGGTATCGTTGGAAGAGTTCCATACAAAGGAAGCTTAGTAGAAAGTATTTTTCAATTTACTGGAGGCCTTAGATCTGGAATGGGCTATTGTGGATCATCCAATATTAAAGATTTAAAAGAGAAATCAAACTTTGTTCAAATTACCAGGGCAGGTCTAGATGAAAGTCATCCTCACAACATTACAATCACAAAAGAGTCTCCCAATTACACTAGATAGTTTGAGAAAATATATATTTATTTTTTTATTCATTATTTCATGTAGCAATAATATTAAAAACAATGATGGTTATATTGCCAGAGTAGGGGATGAGTTTCTTAGTTTAAATGAGATTGAAAAATTAGTTCCAAATAATTTAGATGAGCAAGATTCGATTCAAATTGTTAACAACATAATAGAGGACTGGGCTATTTCAAAATTACTTATTCAAAATGCTAAAATTAACTTGTCGGATAGTGAAAAATCATTAATTGAGAACAAAACAGAAAAATATAAAGAAAATTTAATTATTTCTGAATACAGAAATAAAATATCTAATAATAATCCTGACACATTAGCAAGTACTATTGAAATTGAGACATTCTTTGCTAAAAACAGTAAAAACTTTAGGCTTTATGAAGAAATAATAAAAGGAAGATATGTTAAGCTTAATAAAAATACATTTAATTTAAGCGAGATTAAAAGAAGATTTAGAAGATTTAATCAATCTGATAAAACTTTTTTAGATTCTATCTCCATTCAGTTTTTAAATTACTACTTAAAAGATAGTATATGGACTAATAAAAAATTATTTTTTAATAAAATTCCTTCGCTGAAAGAAGATGAAATTCTTAGAATAAGTAAAAACAATTTATTTTACATTCAAGAAGATTCTTTGGCTTTATATTTGATTAAAATAAATAATTATAAAAAGGCTGATGATTATGCACCTTTAAATTATATTTACAGTAGAATTAGTGAAGTAATTATTGGTAAAAAAAGAATTGATTATTTAAATAAAATTGATAAAGAATTAATAGGTGATGCGATTGTCAAAAATTTTTATGAAAGGCTTGATTAAAAATACATTTTTATTACTTTTTTTAATATTCATACCAGTACACTTATACTCACAGAAAAACATAGAGTCACAAAGAATAAAAATTGATGGCTTAGCAGCTGTAGTTGGTGACTTTATAATTTTAGATTCTGATATTGATAAAACTTTGATAGACCTTCAATCACAAGGTGTTAATGTAAATGACTTTGACAGATGTGGCTTACTTGGTAAATTAATGGAGGATAAGCTCTATGCTCATCACGCAGAACAAGATAGTTTAGAGGTTGACAATGAACAAATTTACAGCTATGTTGATCAAACTATTGAATATTTTGTTAATCAGTTGGGTAATATGGAAAAAGTATTAGAATTTTACAAGAAGAGAGACGAGCAGACTTTTCGCCAAGAGCTTTTTGAAATAAATAGAATTAACCAGCTTTCGGAAAGAATGCAAACCACAATTATAGATGAAATTGAAATTACACCTGAAGAGGTTAGAGTCTTTTTTCAAAACATTCCAAGGTATGATCTTCCAATTTTTGGTGCTGAACTTGAAATAGCACAAATTGTTGTTAAACCTCAGGTTAGTGAACAGGATGAAAGTAAAATAATTCAAAGGCTAGAGTCAATTAGAGACGATGTGGTTATTAACGGTTCTAGCTTTGCTACTAAAGCTATATTATACTCACAGGACC
>CACLGQ010000029.1 GCA_902606555.1 uncultured Bacteroidota bacterium | reverse complement strand
TCAGAGGGAATTTTATAATAATCCTGATTACTATTTTGATCAATAATGTTGTATGCACTATCTATTGAAGTTTTGAGCTCAGCAGTAGATTTTTCCATGTCCTCACTAAGAATTCCTAATGTAGCTAAAACCTCTTTACTAATTTGAAGGGCAAGCATTGCTATAAACACGAGATACATCATGTTTATCATATTCTGACGAAGTTTTTGACTCCTTGTTTGTTTTCCTGAGGATCCAGCCATACTACTTGTTCATTGCACCAAGCATAGCTTCATACTTAGCATTTAGTTCTTTTACTGTATTTTTCATTTTTTGAAACTCATCTCCAAGTCCATCGGGCATGTCAACAGTTTCAAATGCGGCAACTGTTTCTTTTAAATTGTGAAGAACCCTAGCAAGCTCTTGGATATTAGACGAGGCTGATGATAAGCCTTTGTTGAAATCATCGGTGTTTTTTTCCATGTCACTTGGTACTTTTATAGATGCAGTTGCTTTTGAGGCATTAGAAATGTTAGAATTAAGTTCTGAAAGACCTTTAACAGTGCCATCAACTGCTTTTTGTAAAGCAGCTGTTTCCACAGAAATTGTACTCACGATATCATCCTCTTCTTCTTTTTTACCAAGTAAGAAACCTTGAATCCCTGATAAGACAAAAATTCCTGCTTCAACTGAAAGTCCAACAATAAGCCAAGTATTTGCTGAAAATATTAATGAACCATTTATTATTTTTAGTAGCGCACCAATAATTACAACACCTGCACCTACTCCAAATAATAATTCAAATACGTTATCTGGTAATAATTGTTTTTTCATAATTCTTTTTTTTATAAATTTTAATTAAAATATTTTATTTGGGTTTTCTTGAAAACCAACATCCTCTCCTAAATAACTTTGAACCGTTCTAAATCCAATATAAGATCTCTTCTTTGCTTTGTTCTCATAATCCCGTGTAGAAACCTTTAAAAAATGAGCAACATCTTTCCATGACCCACCTCTGACCACTTTAAGTTGGTTGTCTTCAGAACCCTCAATTGTTGGGTTTAATCCAGCAACAAAATCATTTGCTGCTTTTTCAAAGTTAGAGTCCGTCCACTCAGATACATTACCTGACATATTGTAAAGACCATAATCATTGGGCCAATAAGACTCAGCTTCAGCCGTATATAATATTTGATCTGCAATGTAATCACCTCTTTCAGGTTTAAAATTTGCAAGGAAACAACCCTTATCATCATATGTATATGGTCCACCCCAAGGAAACTCAGCCCTTTCAAGACCTCCCCTTGCAGCATATTCCCACTCAGTTTCAGTTGGCAATCTGTAATCACTTACTAACTGGATATTTTTTCTAGATTTCCTCTGATGTTGATTTTTATAAAAAGTTCTCCAATGAGAGAAAGCTTTTGCTTGTTCCCAAGATACACCAACCACAGGATATTCCGCATAAGCATCATGCCAAAAATAGTCATTATGCATCGGTTCGTTATAGCTGTATGAAAAATCCTTATACCAAACAGTCGTATCGGGATATACTTCAATTTCTTTAAATTCACTCCACTTATTATTTTTTGAATCAAAATCTCTGTAGTTATATTTAATTCTTTTTGTCTTAAAAGCTCTTAGTCCATTAGGGGTTGAATCTGCAGGAATAAAAAAACCTTCATAGTCCTCAAGCAAATCAGGACCAATACCTCCCTCTAGAACTGCAGCAAAGTTTGCATCAAGATAGTCTGATCTTTCCCATGGAATTTTAACATCCCAGTTCAGACTGTATGTAGTTTTATTTTCTATATCAAGCTCTCCTAAACCATTTTCCTCTAAGTAAAGTTGATAAGCAGTTTTTTCTTCTCCATCAGTTGGCCTGTTGTACAAAGGCATAAAATCCCAGAGAGGATCGTCTTGAGAATTATCTTCACCTATTTTAAAATATGCAGCTACAGCAAGTTCAGTTCTTACAACAGAATCCCTAACCCAATTAACAAACTGCCTATACTCACTATTAGTAATTTCTGTCTCGTCCATGTAGAATGCCTTAACGGAAACAGTCTTGAGCGAAGGATTTTGATCAAGCACTGCACTTGGATTGGATGGACCCATTGTAAATGAACCAGATGGGATAAGGACCATTCCGTGCGGCTTATCAGAAAAAAATTTACTTGATTTAATGCCTATTAATTCTCCCCTATCATTCTTGGAGCAGGAATGAAATATGCATGCTATTAATAATATCAAAAACCTTTTTTTCATAGTTGTTACCTTATTTGAATCAAAAGTTGTGCCCTAAAATAATACTTTTGAAACAAATTCAAGTTATTTTATTTTTTAATCTTGTTAATATTCTATCGGATATTACAGAATTTTTACAATTATTATAATCATTGTAAGTACAAGGGATAATATCTTTTTCGATTGAAATTAGATTATCGTTTAAGAATTCCACCCACCATCTATCAGATAATTTACTTCGGTAAAATTTAAATTTATAATTTTCAAGCTCAATGTAATAATGTATGAAATCATTACTATCACTTCCAGGCTTTTCATTTATTCTTGATGAATAACCATCAATTACGTACCAGGTTGATTCAGCGAGCAAAGAATTCATGATTGATAAGTCCCAATTTTCAAAAAAAGAAATAATATTAATTTTTGAACTTAGACCAGAAAATCTTGATAATGAACACAATTCATAAGAGCTTAGTCCATTTGGATACTGATGTGCATTATTTAGGTCTCCAGACTTAACAGAGTTAATATTAAAACATACAATATTAGAGTCTCTTATTATTGGCTCAGCTTCAGTTACATTTAACTTAATTTTTCCCAAATTAATCGATTCAAAATACATTTTATTAATAAGTTTATTTTCAGGAACTGATGTTAAGTGTTTTTGATAACCAATATTGGAAAAGTTGTTCAACTTATTATTTTCATCCATAATAACATTATATAAAAAGGACTTATTATTCTCAGAAAAATCAATTTTATTATCAACTGAAACCAAATTTATTTTATTAGATATTTCTTTAAGGGAAGAATACATATTGTATACCATATTTTGAGAACCACCAATTGTGATAACAAGGATATCGTTTTTTGAAAAAAATTCTAGAATTTTTTCTAGGGCAAATTGAGTATCAGAAATTTGATCCCCATTTTTAAGATCACCAAAGTCATAGATGTTTAAATCCCAATTACCAAAATATAATGAGTAAAGCTTCTTTCTAAAATCTTTATTTGCATTAAAAGATTTTTTAATGCTTGAATTGAATCTGTATTCGTTAATAGAAAAAATTACAATGTCAAGACCTTCAAATGAACTTAGTCTATCAAGACCATTAATTTTTATTTTACTGCCAAATTGATTGTTTTCTAATTTATTTACAAAATCAATAACTTCAACGGGGCTAAAATACTCTGAAAACAAAACTAGATTATTTCTTTATTTTTAAAATATTCTTTGCATCACTGATAGATACCTTCAAGGGATCAGTATTTTTAGATAAAGGAACTCTTTTTTTCCCTTTGATTACATAAATTTTCCCCCACCTACCTTTCTCAATTGTAATTTGATCGGATTCCCAATTAACAAGAATTTTTTCTTTGTCTTTTTTTATTTTTTCCTCAATTAGTTCAATACAATCTTGGTCTGTAAGCTTATCAAAATCATATTTGCTATTAACATTAATGAATGTATTATTCCATTTTAAATATGGGCCAAATCTTCCTTTGCCCTTCGTTACATCAAATGACTTATAATTAATTATAGGTTTTTGAGCAGTTCTCTTGGCTTCAATTAATTCAACTGACTTTTCTAATGTAATGGTAAACGGGTTATATCCTTCGGGAATAGGAATAAAAATTTTACTGAAACGAATGTAAGGCCCATACCTACCAATATTAGCCTCGACCTTTTCATTTTCATAATCACCAACGTAAACAGGAAGATCAAATAACTTAAGGGCATCCTCATTTGAAATAGTACTTATTTGCTGATCAGGCAATAAGCTTGCAAACAAAGGCTTGTCCTCATCATCAACCTTGCCAATTTGAGCAATTGGGCCATACTTACCAAGCTTTACGCTCAATTGCCTTCCTGATTTTGGATCGGTGCCTAAGATACGTTCACCCGTTTCTCTTTTAGCATTTTTTTGAACATCTTCAATTACAACACTAAATGGTTCATAGAATTTGTTTATAATCGACTTCCAATCTTTTGATCCATTTGCAATTAAGTCAAATTCATTTTCAACATTTGCTGTAAAATTGTAGTCTACTATATTTTTGAAGTTATTTGTTAAAAACTCATTAACTAAAATTCCAACTTCACTAGGGACCAACTTACCTTTATTTGATCCAAAATTTTCTAATTTAGTTTCTTTTGTAACCTCATTAGTGATGTTATATTGAATAATTTCTCTTGTTTTAGAATTATTGGTTCCTTTAAAAACATATTTTCTATTCATTACAGTGCTAATTGTCGGAGCATATGTCGAAGGTCTACCAATACCTAACTCCTCCATTTTCTTTACTAATGTTGCTTCAGAAAATCTAAATGGAGCTTTGGAAAAAGATTGAGTTACTGAAATATTAATTTTGCTTATAACATCTCCTTCTTGAAAGTCCGGCAAAATGTTATTTTTTGATTCATCTAAAACAACATTATCTTTAGTTTCCTGATACAATTTCAAAAAACCATCAAATTTTATTACTTCTCCCTCCGATTGAAAAACGCCATCGTGCTTATTTGAATTGATTTTAACAATTGTTTTATTTAGGATAGCATCCGACATTTGGCTAGCAACTGTTCTTTTCCAAATCAAATCATATAGATTAGACTGATCAGAGTCTAAATTAAGTATCTTATTAGAAAAATTCGTTGGCCTCACCGCTTCGTGAGCTTGTTGGGCATTTTTACTTTTGACAGAATAACTTCTTACTTTAGAGTATTGATTTCCGTAATTCATCGAAACAACTTCATTAATTGATTTAATTGCTATCTCTGATAGGTTGTTGCTATCCGTTCTCATGTATGTAATATGACCAGCTTCATAAAGTTTTTGAGCAGCTTGCATTGTTCTTGAAACGTTAAACCCTAACTTTCTTGATGCCTCTTGTTGCAATGTAGAGGTTGTAAATGGGGCTGATGGCTTTCTAATGATTGGTTTTTTCTCAACAGAACTAACAGTAAACTTTGCATTTATAAATCCTTCTAAAAAATCAGGAAATTTTTCATCTTCGTCATAACTTTTTGAATATTTTGCAGTAAAAACTTCATTATCTACTTTACTAAATTGTCCTAAAGTTTTATAGGTACTAACAGGGACAAAACTTATAATTTCTTTTTCTCTTTCTGCAACTAACCTGAGAGCTACTGATTGAACTCTTCCAGCTGATAGACCTCCCTTAACTTTTCTCCAAAGTATAGGAGAGATTTTATAACCAACTAATCTGTCAAGAACTCTCCTTGCTTGCTGAGCATCAACTAATGACTTATTTATTTGTCTTGGGTTTTTAATTGCGCTTTTTATTGCATTCTCTGTAATTTCTCTAAAAACAATTCTTTTGGTTTTGGATTCATCTAAATCCAGGTTTTCAGCAAGATGCCAGGCAATAGCTTCTCCTTCCCTGTCTTCATCACTAGCTAGCCAAACAGTATCAACGTCTTTCAATTGACTTTTTAATTTTTTGACTAAATCTTTTTTGTCTGTTGAAATCTTATATTTTGGATTATAATTATTTTTTAAATCAATACCCAATTCATTTGACGGTAAATCAGCAATGTGGCCATTACTTGATACCACTTTAAAGTCATTACCCAAATACCTTTCAATGGTTTTTGCTTTGGCAGGGGACTCAACTATAACTAAATTCTTAGACATTATAAAAACTTGGATGACAAATGTATATGTTTTTTTTAAAAAAAAATTTTAATACTAATTTGAGATCTTAATTCTTTAAGCATAAACAATAGTAAAGCCAGAATAATAATTATAACACGACATTTTGACAGGTTTTTATATATTTGCGTTTTACCATTAACTAATGATCTCAAAAACTCTTGATGTAAAAAAGAAAAATATAAGAATTTCTAATTCTAAAAAATTCACCATTGTTTCTTATGGTTGTCAAATGAATGTTTCTGATTCCGAAGTTGTTGCTTCAATCCTAAAATCTATTGGATATATTTATTCTCATAATATTAGTGATTCCGAACTTGTACTATTGAACACATGCTCAATAAGAGAAAAAGCTGAACAGACAGTAAGAAAAAAGCTCGAGAGTTTAAAATCAATAAAAAAAATTAATAAAAATTTTAAAGTTGGTGTTTTGGGATGTATGGCTGAGAGATTAAAAGAAAAGTTTTTAGAGGAAGAAAAAATTGTTGATCTGGTAGTAGGTCCTGATGCTTACCGCGATATTCCTAATCTTTTGAAAGAAATAGAATATGGTAATGATGCAGTTAACGTTTTATTGTCTAAAGATGAAACATATGGTGATATTAATCCTAGTAGATTTAATACCAACGGAATTAATGCTTTTGTGTCAATTGCAAGAGGATGCGATAATATGTGCACATTTTGCATTGTTCCCTTTACTCGGGGAAGAGAAAGAAGTAGAGATCCAAAAAGTATTTTAGCTGAAATTTATGATTTAGTTGAAAATGGTTATAAAGAAGTAACATTATTAGGTCAAAATGTTGATAGTTATTTATGGTTTGGAGGAGGACTGAAGAAAGATTTTAATAAGGCATCTGATATCCAAAAAAAAACATCTCTAAATTTTTCAAAGTTATTAGACCTTGTTGCCAAAAACTTTCCAAAAACCCGAATTCGTTTTACTACTTCAAATCCACAAGATATTAATGACACTGTTCTCACAACAATGGCAAAACATGATAATATTTGTAATCATATCCATTTACCTGTCCAGTCTGGTAGCGATAGAATTTTAAAGAAAATGAATAGGAAACACAGCTCAAAGGAATATTTAAATCTTGTCAATAAAATAAAAAAAATAATCCCAGATTGTGGAATTTCTCATGATATGATTACTGGATTTCCCGGTGAAACTGAAAATGACCATTTGGATACTTTAAATTTAATGAACAAGGTTAAATATGATTTTGGTTTTATGTTTAAATATTCTGAAAGGCCAGGAACTTTAGCTGCTAGAAAATTTGAAGATACTGTTAAAGAGGAAGTTAAACAAAAACGTTTAAGTGAAATTATTGATCTTCAATTGAAACATAGTTTTGAAAATTTAGCTAAATACATTGGTTTTAACTCAAATGTTTTAATAGAGAAAGAATCGAAAAAATCTCATGATCATTGGTGTGGTAGAAATCCTCAAAATATTATGGTAGTTTTTCCAAAAGAAAATTTTAAAATTGGTGATTATGCTGTGGTCAAAATATTAACCAATACATCAACCACTCTTATTGGAAAGGCAATAAAAAATTATAAAGAGTGAATACTGAAATTCAAAATATTAAACAACGATTCCAGATTATTGGTGTCCACTCCGGCATAGATAGAGCAATTGAGAAAGCAGTTCGAGTTTCTCCGACTGATATTACAGTACTTGTTACTGGTGAAAGTGGTGTTGGAAAAGAGTCATTTCCTAAAATCATTCATCAACTTTCACACAGAAAACATAATAAATTTATTGCTGTTAACTGTGGAGCAATACCAGAGGGAACAATTGATTCTGAACTTTTTGGACATGAAAAAGGTGCTTTTACTGGGGCCACAACATCTAGATCTGGTTACTTTGAGGTTGCTGATGGTGGAACAATTTTTTTGGATGAGGTCGGTGAATTGCCTTTAACCACCCAAGTTAGACTCTTGAGAGTTTTAGAAAATGGTGAATTTATCAGAGTTGGCTCATCCAAAGTACAAAAAACAAATGTTAGAATAGTTGCTGCAACTAATTTGAACATGGGAGATGCGATTTCTAAAGGAAAATTTAGAGAGGATCTTTTTTACAGATTAAGCACAGTAGAAATAAAGATTCCACCACTGAGAGATAGAAAGACCGATATAATATTATTATTTAGAAAATTCGCATCAGACTTTGCAAAAAAATATAATATGCCAACTGTAAGACTTGATGATGATTCTCAAAGAATTTTACAAAACTATCGTTGGAATGGGAATATTAGACAACTTAAGAATATTACCGAACAACTATCAGTTTTAGAAAAAGAAAGATCTATAAATGGTCAGATGATTTCGTCATATTTGCCTGACCCAAAAAGTAACTTACCAGCTTTAATTTCTGAGAATAAAAACGAAAGTGATTTTTCCTCAGAGAGGGAAATTTTATATAAAATTCTTTTTGACATGAAGAAAGATTTAAATGAATTGAAAAAATTAACTAATAATTTGAAAAAAGCTTCCCCAAACGATAGAGAAAAATTAGATGAGTTAGAAAGTTTTATTCCACAAAAATTTAATGATATTGATAATTCTAAAACTGAAAATAATTTAATAGTCAATGAAACTTTTGAAAATAAAAATGATAAGTATTCTTTTGCTGAAGAAATCTTAGAGGAGGAAACTCTTTCAATACAAGACAAAGAGCTTGAATTAATTATAAAAGCACTTGAAAGGAACAACGGCAGAAGAAAAGCTGCAGCAAAAGAATTGGGTATCTCTGAAAGAACACTGTATAGAAAAATTAAACAATATGATCTTGAACTTTAAAGAAGTTATTTTTACCATTTCAATTTTATTTTTAATAAGTAGTTGCGGAAATTATTCATTTACAGGAGCCTCAATTCCCGAAGGAACAGAATCTTTTCAAGTAAATCTATTTGAAAATAATGCTGGAAACAATCCAGGATCAATTTTTGAACCTGGCCTAGATAGGGACTTCACAATCGCACTACAAAGTATATTAGAGAATCAAACTAATCTACAAATGGTTCAAAGTAATGGTGATTTACTATACGAGGGAGAAATTATTGAGTATAGAGTTAGCCCTATGACAGCCACATCAGATTTAAATGCAGCACAAAACAGGCTTTCCTTAAGCGTGAATGTTAGCTTTCAAAATTTAAAAAAAGATGATGATAGTTTTGAAAGGCGTTTCTCTTTTTACTTCGATTTTCCTGCGGAACAACAACTTATTTCAGTTAAGAGTGAGGCCCATGAGATTATCTTCGAAAGAATTACTCAGGATATTTTTAACGCATCTTTAGCAAAATGGTAGATAATACAAAAAAAAGTATCAAATCAATTCTTAAAAGGGATGGTGAATTAAAAAAATCTGACTTAAAAATTTTAAAAAGTATTTCAAAAAGATTTCCATTTTTTATCCCCTCAAAAGTATTATCAATTGTCATAGCAAAAAAATATGAGAGTATTGAGTATTCAAAAATTCTTGAGTCAGCTGCAATAAATGCAATTGATAGAACTCATCTTTATTATTTACTAAATAACAACATTATAAGTACCGATCAAAAAAAGTCAGTTATCAAAGATCTAGAGGACATGAAACTCACAACTGAAATATCATTTTTAGATTGGTTATCTAAGACGGTGCCTACACCAAAGAAATCTAACAAGAAAACCTTACACTCTGAGTTTAATGAACTTAATCTAGGGGATTTAAAAACAAAAAAACATGATGTTTTGAAAATTAAAAAGAAAGACTACATGACTGAAACTCTAGCAGAACTTTATTCACAGCAAGGCAAATATCAAGAGGCACTCAAGGCTTACAAGGTTTTGTGTTTGAAATATCCAGAAAAAATCAGTTTATTTGCAAACCAAATTAAGTTTATTAAAAAACAAATTAAAAATCAATAATGTATAACATAATACTGTTCCTAATAATTTTTCTATCATTTTTACTTGTACTTGTGATAATGGTTCAAAATCCTAAGGGTGGTGGATTGGCCTCAACATTTGGTGGAGATTCACAGCAAATTGGTGGTGTTAAAAAAACTACTGATTTTTTGGATAGAAGCACGTGGATATTAGCCTCGCTTCTTTTATTGTTAATCCTTTTTTCAAATATTACATTAAATTCTGGAAATGATATTAATGAATCAGAACTTTTGAATAACACAGAGGATGTCTTTATCGAGGAGATTTTGGAAGATGATACAGACCCAGTATTGGATTTAGAAAATTAATATGTCAGTATGACAGAACAGAATTTACAAAATGTACTTTCTGTCACAAATTTTTGTTTGGCATGATTGATGAAAATAATATAAAAAATAAATTATGAGTAAAGTAAATATTAAACCATTAGCTGATAGAGTATTAGTAGAACCTCTGGAAGCTGAAACTAAAACAGCATCTGGAATCATTATACCAGACACTGCAAAAGAGAAGCCTCAGAAGGGTAATGTAGTTGCTGTTGGATCAGGTACTAAAGACAACCCAATTACTGTAAAAGTAGGTCAAACTGTTTTATATGGAAAATACTCTGGTACTGAACTTAAATTTGATAGCAAAGATTATTTAATAATGAGGGAAAGTGATATCCTCGCAATTGTTTAATTAAAATAAATTAAAATGGCAAAAAAAATACAATTTGATATAGAAGCAAGAGAAGGTCTAAAAAAAGGTGTTGATGCATTAGCTAACGCTGTTAAAGTTACGTTAGGACCAAAAGGAAGAAATGTTATTGTTGGTAAATCGTTTGGTGGACCACAAGTGACAAAGGATGGTGTTACTGTTGCAAAAGAAATCGAACTAGAAGATGCCTTAGAAAACATGGGTGCGCAAATGGTTAAAGAGGTTGCATCAAAAACTAATGATCTT
>CACLGQ010000028.1 GCA_902606555.1 uncultured Bacteroidota bacterium | reverse complement strand
CTCAAAAGCAATGAAGAAAGATTCTAGGTATGTATCATTTGAGCTTTTTTGAAGTTCATCAGCCATGTCCAAGGATTGGTTAAAATAAGGGTCGTTTGTATTTTCCGCCAAACCCTTTAAAATATCTTTTACAGAAATTTGTAATATGACGTTAATACCGCCCTTTAAATCCAGACCTTTATTAAGTTCTTTTTCTTTAGCATCTTTATAAGATGTTATTCCAAAAACTCTAATATTTGCTACTGAGTCTAAATATGTTCTTTGGACTAGCTCTCTCTTTATTGAAAAATCTTTTTCTTGATTGCTAATCTGAGCAATAGAATAGTTAAGGGCATCTTTTTCAATTTTGCTAACAACATATGTGTAAGAAATCTGAAGAATACTAATGAACGTAAAGAGAATGGCAGTAAACTTAACTAAACTGTTTTTATGCATTTTTTAATTTTAGGCAAGCAAATATATGATTTAGAACATCACTAAACAAAATTATGTGATTTATTGTTTTTTAGGTGTGACTAGAGAGTGTTGAATTCATTGACCTTACAGCATCTACTGATTTATTAAACTCCACAAGCTCTAATTCATTTAAATCAAGTTCAATTATTTCATCAACGCCATTTTTTCCAATTATACAAGGAACACCTATGCATATATCACTGTGATTGTACTCACCGTCGAGCAAAACAGAACATGGGATTATTTTTTTCTTATCATTTAGAATTGAATCAACTAAATAAGCTATAGATGAGCCTGGAGCATACCAAGCAGATGTGCCTAAAAGTTTGGTCAAGGTGGCACCTCCAACCATTGTTGATTTAACAACCTCACTAATTTTATCATTAGAAAGTAATTTTGATATTGGCTCATCATTGTATTTTGCAAATCTGTGCATTGGTATCATTGTTGTATCACCATGACCACCAATAACCATAGCATCTAAACCATTTTGTGGTTTATTTAAAGCCAAAGAAAGGTATGTTTTAAATCTTGAGCTATCTAATGCTCCACCCATACCAATGACTTTTTTTGGATTTAGACCTGTAGATTTTAATGAAAGATATGTCATTGTATCCATAGGATTAGAAACCATTACGAGGATTGGTTCTTTATTATATTTGAGAATACTCGAGGAAACATCTTTAACAATATTTGCATTAATTCCAATTAGTTCTTCTCGAGTCATACCCGGTTTTCGAGGAATTCCTGATGTGATCACAACAACATCACTGTCCCTGGTGAGAGAGTAATCTCCTGTCGTTCCTTTAATAATAGAGTCAAAACCTTTGGTCGTTGCTGTTTGCATCAAGTCTAATGCTTTTCCCTCAGCAAAACCCTCTTTAATATCTAATAATACAACTTGATCTGCAATACCTTTAGATGCAATAACATCCGCAGCTGTAGCTCCGACATTACCTGCTCCAACAATAGTTACTTTCATATAATAAAATTAAGCGTCGATATTGGCGTAAGTAGCATTTCTTTCAATGAAATCTCTTCTTGGTGGAACCTCATCTCCCATCAACATTGAAAATACTCTGTCTGCTTCCCCAGCATTATCTATTGTTACCTTTCTAAAAGTTCTAGAATCTGGATTCATTGTTGTGTCCCAAAGCTGGATTGCATTCATTTCCCCGAGTCCTTTGTATCTTTGTACTGAACTACCTGATCCAAAAACCTCAACGAGTTTATCTCTAGCATCATCGGACCAAGCATATTCCTTTTTAGAAGCTTTTTTTACTAAATATAATGGAGGAGTAGCAATGTAAACATGTCCACTTTCAATCAATTCTCTCATGTATCTGAAGAAGAATGTTAAAATTAGTGTCGAAATATGACTACCATCAACATCAGCATCACACATAATTACAATCTTATGATATCTTAGCTTTTCAAGATTTAAAGCTTTACTATCATCCTCAGTTCCTACAGTTACTCCTAATGCAGTGTAAATGTTTATAATTTCTTGATTTTCAAAAACTTTATGCTGCATTGCTTTTTCAACATTTAAAATTTTTCCTCTCAAAGGAAGAATTGCTTGAAAATTTCTATCTCTCCCTTGTTTTGCAGTTCCACCAGCAGAATCACCCTCAACCAGGAAAATTTCACATAGAGATGGATCTTGCTCCGAGCAATCAGATAATTTTCCAGGTAATCCACCACCACCCATTACAGTCTTTCTTTGGACCATTTCTCTTGCTTTTCGTGCTGCATGTCTCGCTTGAGCAGCAAGAACAACTTTGTCAACAATAATCTTAGCCTCATTGGGGTGTTCCTCCAAATAATTTTGAAGCATTTCAGAAACTGCTTGAGAAACAGCAGATGAAACCTCTTTATTTCCAAGCTTAGTTTTAGTTTGTCCCTCAAATTGAGGCTCAGCCACTTTAACTGAAATTATCGCTGTTAAACCCTCTCTAAAATCATCTCCAGAGATTTCAAACTTAACTTTGTCCAGTAATCCAGATGAATCAGCATATTTTTTTAAAGTAGAAGTAAGTCCTCTCCTGAATCCTGAGAGATGTGTACCACCCTCATGTGTATTAATATTGTTTACATATGAATGTATGTTTTCATTAAATGAGGAATTGTATACCATTGCAATTTCAACAGGCACATTGTTTTTTTCTCCTTCAATAGAAATCACCTCAGGGATTAGAGGTTCTCTATTTTCATCAAGAAATGAAATAAACTCTTTTAACCCATCTTTTGAATGAAAGCTTTCGGTTACAAATTCACCCTCAACCTTTTTTCTCTTGTCAGTTAAACTAACATGAATTCCTTTATTTAAAAATGACAGCTCTCTCATTCTATTAGCCAAGGTTTCATAGTTATACTTTTCTACCTCCTTAAAAATTAATAAATCTGGTTTGAAAGTAACAAGTGTTCCAGTTTTGTCAGATTTACCAGTTTCTTTAACAGGATATAGTGCTTTTCCTCTCTCATATTCTTGTTGCCATGTTTTACCATCTCTGTACACAATAGCTGTTAAGTGGTCAGATAAAGCATTAACTACAGAAACTCCAACTCCGTGTAGTCCACCTGAAACTTTATATGAATCTTTGTCAAATTTTCCCCCAGCACCAATTTTTGTCATCACAACTTCAAGAGCCGAAACACCCTCTTTTTGATGAATACCAACTGGAATTCCTCTACCATCATCTTCGACTGAAATGGAGTCATCCTCATTGATGATCACTGATATTTTACTGCAATGTCCAGCCATTGCCTCATCTATGGAATTATCAACAACTTCATATACCAAGTGATGAAGGCCTCTCACACCAACATCGCCAATGTACATTGAGGGTCTCTTTCTAACATGTTCCATGCCCTCTAAGGCCTGAATACTATCTGCAGAATAGTTTTGATTTTTATCTGTTGTCATTGAGTTTTTGGGATAGTTTATTGTTCTATAACAAATATACTTGAAAAACCACTTAAAATGACTTTTTTACAGATATGTATATGAGTAAGTTATTAACAATTTTTAGTGTGAAACTTAATATGAATCGTTGTGAATATTTTGAATTGACCTTCCTGAGGGATCGTTAAGGTTTTTGAATGATTTATCCCATTCTATTGCTATTGGTGTGCTACAAGCAATTGAGGGTACTGAAGGAACAGTTTCTGCAGCTGTTTTTGATGGGAAATGTTCCTCAAAAATACATCTATAAAAGTACTCTTCTTTATTTTGAGGAGTTTGAAATGGGAATCTTACTGAAGCTTCCGCAAATTTTTTGTCTGAAATTTCATTATTAACAAGTTCTTTTAAACTATCAATCCAACTATATCCAACCCCATCACTAAACTGTTCTTTCTGTCTCCATGTAACTTCACTTGGCAAGTATGATTCAAAAGCTTTTCTTAAAACCCACTTCTCCATTCTATCTTTAGTAATCATTTTATCATCAGGATTTATACTCATGGCAACATCAACAAATTCTTTATCCAAGAAAGGAACTCTACCCTCTATTCCCCAAGCCGCTAATGATTTGTTAGCTCTGAGACAATCATACTGGTAAAGCTTATCGATTTTTCTAACTGTTTCATTATGAAATTCCTCAGAATTTGGGGCTTTGTGAAAATATAAGTAACCTCCAAAAATTTCATCAGCACCCTCACCTGAAAGCACCATTTTAATACCCATTGATTTGATTACCCTTGCCATCAAATACATGGGAGTAGATGCTCTTACTGTTGTAACATCATAAGTTTCTATGTGATATATCACATCTCTTATAGCATCTAAGCCCTCTTGTATTGTAAAATTAATTTCATGATGTACTGAACCTATCCTATCTGCTACCAACTTTGCTGCCTCTAAGTCAGGTGCACCCTCTAAACCTACTGAGAAAGAATGCAATTGTGGATACCAGGCATCCTCAGAATTTTTGGTTTCAACTCTCTTTTTTGAGAATTTTTTGGCCAATGCTGAAGTTATTGAAGAATCTAAACCGCCTGACAGAAGAACGCCATAAGGAACATCACTCATCAATTGCCTGTAAACAGCATCTTCAAGTGACTTTTTTAAATCCTCAATACTAGTATTATTATTCTTAACATTATCATATTTCATCCAATCTCTTTTGTACCACTTTTTCAGCTTACAATCCTTACTAGACATGTAATGACCTGGTGGAAAAATTTCAATTTTAGTGCATCTCCCCTCAAGAGCTTTTAGTTCAGAAGAAATAAATAACGTATCCATTTCATCCCGTCCCATATAAAGAGGTATTATTCCAATATGATCTCTTGCAACAAGAAATTCCTTTTCTAACTTATCATAAATCACAAATCCAAAAATTCCATTTAAATCATCAATAAATTTTTCTCTTTTCTCATCATAGAGAGCTATAATGACCTCGCAGTCAGAATAAGTTAAAAAATTATAATTTTTAGTTAAACCATTTCTTAATTCAGAGTGATTATAAATTTCACCATTGGCAGCAAGAATATACCTTCCATCTTGGCTGAACAGAGGTTGTTTACCGGATTTGGGATCAACTATCGCTAATCGTTCGTGAGCCAGTATAACCTCGTTATCAGAATAGATTCCATTCCAATCGGGACCACGATGTCTAAGCTTCTTTGACATCTCTAGTACATCAGGCCTGAGTTTATCAGAGCTTTCTTTAATATTTAAGGCACAAACAATTCCGCACATTTTTTTGACAAATATGAATAATTAATTTGATTTTGACTTACTTTATTTTTACATATCACATTATTTTTAACATTTTTTAAAAAAGTGAAAAAAATTAAAATGAATTAATAACTTTAGATTGATTTGATAAAGAATTCAGAAATAATTGTTTTTAAGGAAGTTTTTCTTAACATTAATAAAACTAATATTTTAAATAATCTAAACTTTACAATTTTATACGGTGATTTTACATATTTAATTGGGAAAACTGGAAGTGGAAAAAGTAGTATAATCAGATCTATTTATTGTGATTTACCTATTAAATCTGGAAGATCGATAATTGACGGTACAGATATAAGTAAAATAAAAAAAACTCAAATTCCATTTTTAAGACGAAAAATTGGAATAATTTTTCAGGATTTTAAACTTCTTCCAGACCGATCAATTTATAAGAATTTAGAATTTGTTTTAAAAGCAACTGACTGGAAAGATAAATTTAAAATAGATGAAAGGATTAACGAAGTTTTAAATCAGGTGAGTATGATCGATCTAAAAAATAGATTACCCCATCAGCTTTCTGGTGGAGAACAACAAAGAGTCTCAATTGCGAGGGCAATATTAAATAAACCTAATTTAATTTTAGCAGATGAGCCTACTGGAAATCTAGACCCTGCTACAAGTAAAGAAATAATGAATCTGTTAATTAATATTAATAATCAAGGTAGTACTGTTTTGATGGCTACACATGATTATGACGTAATCTCAAATTTTCCAAAAAAGACATTGAGACTTGAGGATGGTAAGTTATTTGAACTTTCTAAAAAAACATAATATTTACATACATTTACGCCATGATTCAGTTCAAAGAACTATTTGATAAAAAAAATTCATTTTTACTCATTGCAGGTCCATGTGCAATTGAAAGTGAAGAAATAGCATTTGAAATTGCTGAAAAAATTCATAAAATCTCACAGAAATTAGATATTAATTTTGTTTTTAAGGGAAGTTTCAAAAAAGCTAACAGAAGCAAAATAGATAGTTTTACAGGCATCGGTGATGAAAAGGCCTTAGAGATTATTAAAAATATTGGAAACAGTTTTTCAATAACGACAACAACCGATATTCATGAAGTTAAAGATGCTAACCTAGCTGCAAACCATGTAGATATTCTTCAAATACCTGCTTTTTTAGCAAGGCAAACAGATTTAATTGTAGCAGCAGCCAAAACTTCCAAAATTGTTAACATTAAAAAAGGACAATTTATGAGTCCTACATCCATGAAATTTGCAGTTGATAAGGTTAAAGATTCCGGTAACGATAAAGTATTAATTACTGAAAGAGGTAGTATGTTTGGTTACCGAGATTTAATTGTTGATTTTAGAGGAATCCCTAAAATGAAAGAATTAGCACCTGTCATTTTAGATGTAACTCATTCACTTCAGCAACCAAATCAACCATCAGGGGTTACTGGTGGTCATCCTGAACTTATAGAAACAATTGCTAAAGCTGGTGTAGCATCTGGTGTAGATGGGCTATTTATTGAAACCCACACATCTCCAAAGAATGCTAAAAGTGATGGAAAAAATATGCTTCCACTTGAAAAATTAGAAAATCTTTTAGTTAAACTACTTAAAATTAAATCTTCTATTTAATAGTATTTATTATTTTTGCTCTCCATTTGTTCATTGAAATTTTGGGGTCGACTGGATTTGACAGCGATTTAGTAGTATTGGTAAGCAAATCGAGCGATTAGTTATAGCTCGTTAATATCAACTAAAAACTTTAAATGGCGAAAATAAATACGCTCTTGCTGCATAAGACTGAATTATAGTAGGTTTTAGCCACGTCCTACCAGGTAGGAAAGCGAGATGTCTCAAAGTTATTTTTGTTGACAATGACTTTATATGAGACACCATAATGTTAACATAGAATAACTAATGCTTCGATAGTTATTTGAAATTTTGAAGCTAAGTAGTGTTTGTGTAGTTTTCAGCTAGAACACTATCGAAAACTAATTGAAAACTAAATTTGTAGAAAGCTAATGTTTCAGTCGTTTGGACGAGGGTTCGAATCCCTCCGACTCCACCAAATAAACCTCACTTTTAGTGGGGTTTTTTTTAGTCCAAATAATTCAAAGATGTACTTTTATTTTTTAAAGCTTTCTTGAGCTCATCAACTGCTTTTTTTGGATTTAGGTTTGAATCATAAATATATTTGAACTCATGATCAGAGATTTCATTTTTGTCATACACTCCCCACGTATTAAAGGTTACTACTCCATTATCTCTTTTTGAAATTAAGGTTTTGACAATATTTGCATAACCATGTGCTTGCCTATTAAAATTTGTACTTGTTGGTGAAGTCCCAACTAATCTATAATCAATCTCTGTGACATGAAAGTCTAGATCATTTTGGTGAGCCCAATCAATCAAAGAAGATAAATAATTTAATTTTTCCTGATTTAATGATAAAACAACATTATCTCTTAGATGTCCTTGCCATCCTAATCCATCAATTCTAAGTCCTTTATTTTGAAGGTATAGAATAGTCTCTTTCACTTTATCCCACATTTCAGGCTGCATTCCAGCATGTTGATTGAAAATAAGGCTGATATTAGGTGCATATTCATTTGCAATCTCAAATGCTTTAATTATATAAAGAGGTATTCCATCGCTATTTGATCCAATTTGAGTCCAGGGATTTTCCCACTTATTAGTACCTTCTTTCTTGTCTGTCCATTCTCCAGTGGATGCAATAGTTTCATTAACTACATCCATCCACTTAACTTTACTTTCACCATTGATTTTTTTACAAAGCTCAATTAAGAACTCCTCATATAACTGACCTAACTCTTCAGGTGTTCTATTATCTTCTTTTGCCCATGTGGATGATTGAGGACCAATAGGTCCATGTACTCTTATTTCAATATTTTTTGAGTTAGCAAAATCTAGAAAGGCTTCAACTCTTGTCCAATTCCAAACACCTGGTTCTGGATGAACAATTGTCTGTTTAAAAGAATTCTCAGGTGTCGTATAATTGAATTCTTTTAGAAAAAGTTCTTCAACATTTGAGTTTAGCTGAAAATAATTCAGAGTAGCACCAAACTTAAAATCTGAATTATAATTATCAGAAACTATTTTTTTAAAACTTTCTTCGATTTGGTCAGGATCTGGATCTGGATCTGGATCAGTAATGATAATTTCAGCATCTGAACTGTCAGATGAACATGAAATAATAATGAACAATAGAATAAAAAACTTTTTCATTTTAATTATAATGTTTTAGATTTTTTTGTTTAATTCAAATTACATAAAATTGTAACATGAAACAAAAGGCCTTACGTTTAATCCTCTCCGCTGCTTGTTTCAGTTTCTCATATTTTTTGGCAACTCTTACAGGATTAAAGCTAGTACAAAATGCAGTATTGCTTGCTTTTTTAATTCATTGGTTACTTTTTATGCCTGCCTATCTTCTAAAAACGGAGAAGTTTTTTGATCTCTCTGGTAGCGTTACTTATATATCAATTGTAAGCTACGTTCTTTTTTTTAATTATAATTCTGAAAATATTATTGGAAATTTAATCCTTGCTTCATTTATAATTATTTGGGCTGTAAGGCTAGGAAGTTTTTTGTTTTTTAGAATTAAAAAGGCTGGTGAGGATAAAAGATTTAGGGAGCTTAAAATATCTTTTACAAGATTCTTTTTAGTATGGAATATATCTGGTATGTGGGTTTCTTTTTGTTCAATGTGTGCAATCACAGCAATATCTAGTGGCAATGGGGTTCAATTAAATCCACTATTTTATATTGGTGCTGTAACTTTTTTAGTTGGTTTTATTCTTGAAATAGTTGCTGATCATCAAAAAACAGCTTTTAGAAAGGACCCAAAAAATAAAGATAAGTTTATTAATACAGGTCTTTGGGCTCGGTCTCAGCATCCAAACTATGTTGGAGAAATTACACTTTGGGCAGGAATTGCATTAATTTCATATTCATCTCTTGAAGGCTGGGGATATATCAGTTTAATCTCACCAATTTTTACCTACTGGTTATTAGTCTTTGTTAGCGGCATACCACAACTAGAGGAAAGTGGAGAAAAAAAATGGGGTCATTTAAAAGCTTATCAGGATTACACTAAAAATACGCCGAAACTTATATTTTAATGAAGACTATCCTTTTTATAATTTTAATTATATGGGGAATTCCCAGTACATTCTTTAGAAGTAAATTTCGAAAAATTGTATATCAAACAAATGATTGGAAAATAAATATTAAACCTCTTTTTAAGAGGGAGATTGTAGGTCTTTTATTTAATCTATATCCAGAAAATAAAGAATATATTAAAACAAGAAATAATTACAGACTATACCTTTTTGTTTATTTAATTATTTTTTTAGTTTACTATTTCTACAAATAGATTTTAATTGGACCACTTGAGTTTTTTGAGTGATAAAACTCAAAACTATGCCTTTTATTATTTATAGTTATTGAACCCTGATATTTACCATAGAATCCATTAAAGTTAAATTCATTCGATTTGGTTGTACTGTTGATCTTTGTATCCCATTTTTCCTTAATCAAATATTTCAATGTATTGAAAGCTTTTTTAGGTTTTAAATCTTTAAATAGTAGTCCTCCAGCATGTCCTCTCCAAGCATTTTTATCTGTCATATTCCAAAAAGTAATTGAAGTAACACTTGGATGACTGAAAGCTAGAGTGTAAAAATCTCTCAAATAATTTGCTTGGTATTCTTCATATTCAGGTTTACTCTCTAAATTTAATTCCCCACCATTGGCAATTGCTTCATCTCTCTTTGCGAGAAAAACTTGGTGGTCCTTCCAATTATTAAATCTCTCTGAGCTTGTTACGGTAATCTCAGTAAACTGAATATTTTTACCTAGAATTGCATAATCCTCTATCTGATTCCACAATTGCTCTTCAGACATTACATTATCATTTGATTGCATATGAGCTTGCATTCCGATGGAGCTGTAATTCAAGTTTTTTTCAATAAAAAATTCATTTATTTTGAAAAACTCTGGATCTTTTGCATGATAATGATTATTTGAATAATTTTTATTGGGGTCAACACTATCAACAAACTCATATATGTCAACCATGGCAGGATATATTCCACCTTTATAATTAATCCATTCAGTAATTGAACTTGGTGGGATATGAGGTTTAAATGGTCCAATAGGTTCATTATAAACATCCCAGTCACTAATTTGAGGATATGAAACAATTAGACGTTTCATGTGTTCTTTAATGATTCCATCTAGTTCCTCAATATTTTTAAAATTTCTAACCCAATTAGGCATTGCCTCATGCCACATGAGTGGATGACCCTTTAATCTGATATCGTTCTTTTCACTCCAATCCAATATTCCCTTGTAATAATTATCCATAAACTTTGAATTACTCCTTTCATCTGTCAGTTGCCAATACATTCCTATTGTTGCATAATTAAAAACCTCTTTAAATCTTTTTAAGTATAAATCACCATATTCTTGGCCCCAAAATCTTCGCAACTGAGTAAAAGAAACTCCAAACTTAAAATCATGATTAACTAGCTTTAGATTAATTGTTGAATTTGAATTTTCATCAATTTTCAAATCTGTGATGAACTCAAGATTTAAATTACCTTTTCTAATTTCGCTAATCCTTTGATCAGCTCCCTCCAATTCCCATTGTTTATGGTCACTATGATTTTGTGAAAAAATAAATAGCGATATAACTAAAAAAAGTAATTTAATTTTCATAATAGT
>CACLGQ010000027.1 GCA_902606555.1 uncultured Bacteroidota bacterium | reverse complement strand
ATTCAATAAGTAATTTAAAGGATTTTAAATCAAAAATTAAGGCTGATATTGAAAAGCAATTTATTAATCAATCTGATCAGAAATTTTTAAATGATGCTACTGAGGCAGTAATAGATTCATCAAAAATAAATCTTCCAAAAAATTTTCTGAAAAGGCTAATGAAGCTGAATTCTAAAGAATCATTAAACGATGAAGAATTAGAGAATGAGTACTTGAATTCAGAAAAAGGGATAAAGTATCAGCTAATTGAAGAGAAAATAATCAATGAAAATGATATAAAAATTACTGTTGATACCATAAAAGAATTTGCCACCAATATGATAAAAAATCAAATGGCTGCGTATGGGCAAAATAATCCTGATGAAAAGGAATTGAACTCAATACTTCAAAGAATTATGTCTAATCAAGATGAAGTTAAAAGGATAAGTAATCAAATTATCAGTGAAAAATTATTATTGATTTATAAGGAAAAAGTTAAGAAAATGACAAAAAAAGTTTCTTACGAAGAATACATTAAAATAGCCTACAAGAAAAATAATTAACTTTATAATATGAATTATTCAGAAGAATTTAAAAAATATGCTACTAAACATCATGGTGTAAATTCCATGTATTATGATAAAATTATTAGTAGTATGACACCTTACATTATTGAAGAAAGACAACTTAATGTGGCTCAAATGGATGTATTTTCAAGGCTAATGATGGATAGAATAATTTTTTTAGGCACCGCAATTAATGACTCTGTTGCAAATATTATTCAAGCTCAATTATTATTTCTAGAAAGTACAGATAAAGAAAAAGATATACAAATTTATATAAATTCACCTGGTGGATCAGTTTATGCAGGATTAGGCATTTATGATACTATGCAATTTATTGGGCCTAATGTTGCTACTATTTGTACCGGTATTGCTGCTTCAATGTCCGCAGTTCTTTTATGTGCTGGTGAAAAAGGTAAAAGATCTGGTTTAACTCATTCAAGAGTTATGATACATCAACCGCTAGGTGGAGCCCAAGGACAAGCATCAGATATTGAAATTACAGCAAGAGAGATTGGCAAATTAAAGAAAGAGTTATACGAAATTATTGCTAGTCATACTGGACAGAAGTATGAAAAGGTTCATGAGGATTCTGACAGAGATTATTGGATGAAGGCACCCGAAGCTAAAAAGTATGGAATGATCGATGAGGTACTTTCAAAAAAATAAATTAATAAATGTCTGAGGAAAGATTATCTTGTTCATTCTGTGGATTAAATAAACTACAAACAAAAATATTAGTTGCAGGTCAAGATGCACATATTTGCGATCAATGTATTGAACAAGCCTTTTCAATTTTAAATCATCAGAATAAATCAAATGATTCTTCAATTAATATTGAAAAAAGTGATCTTATTAATCCTAAAGAAATAAAACAATATCTAGATGATTATGTAATTGGACAAGATTATTCTAAAAAAGTTATTTCCGTTTGTGTCTATAATCATTATAAAAGAATCTATCAAAAAATAAATGATGATAGCATTGAGATTGAGAAAAGTAATGTAATCATGGTTGGACCCACAGGAACTGGAAAGACTCTTATAGCGAAAACTATTTCTAAGATGTTAGAAGTTCCTTTGGCAATTGTTGATGCTACAGTTTTGACAGAAGCTGGCTATGTCGGTGAGGATGTAGAAAATATTTTAACACGACTATTACAAGCATCTGATTACAATATAGAAAAGGCTGAAAAGGGAATTATTTTTATTGACGAAATTGATAAGATTTCGAGAAAAAATGATAATCCTTCAATCACAAGAGACGTTTCTGGTGAAGGAGTTCAACAAGCTCTTTTGAAATTAATGGAAGGTACAGTTGTAAATGTTCCCCCAAAGGGTGGTAGAAAACACCCTGACCAAAACTTCATTAAATTGAATACCTCAAACATATTATTTATAGCTGGGGGAGCATTTGATGGAATTGAAAAAATAATTTCTAAAAGGTTAAACATGAACGCCGTCGGATTTAAAAATTCTAAGCTTAAATCTGTCGTACGGTCTAATCAAATAGTTAAAAATATTATTCCAAATGACTTAAAAGATTTTGGATTAATACCTGAAATATTAGGAAGACTACCAATCCTCACATATATGCTTGATCTTGACTCAAAAGATCTAAGACAAATTCTAACACAACCAAAAAATGCACTCATAAAACAGTATTTTAAATTATTTGAAATTGATGGAATTAAACTAACTTTTGACGATGATGCATTGGATTATATTGTCGAAAAAGCTTTAGAATTTAAATTAGGTGCCAGAGGTCTCAGATCGATTTGTGAGTCAATATTGATTGATGATATGTTTAACTTACCTGGTTCGAAAATAAAGATTTTACAGGTCACCAAAAGCTATATAAAAAAGAAACTTGACGGCATCAGCTTTTCTGGATTAAAAGAGGCTTCTTAAATCACGATTTTTTAGATCTGTAGTATTTTCTATAAATAATAAAAATACTCAAACCTGCTAATATATATGGGATTGCAGCAAGGTAAGCTATACCCTCATTTAAACTTTCAGCTACCTGCTGATCTGCACCTGACTCAAGCACAGCTTTACACATAGAACATTGCAGATTGTGAAAAATCATGAATAATATGGTGATATCATTAAATATACAATAACTCCAGTAACTGCGACATAAAGCCAAACTGGAAAAGTAACTTTGGCAATTTTTTTATGAGATGCGAATTTTGATTGGAAAGCTCTTGAATAACTAACCAAAACCATTGGAATAACAATTATCGATAATAAAATGTGTGTTATTAAAATGAAAAAATAAATGTATGCTATTAAACCAGTGCCACCAAAAGGAGTGGGATCAGTTGTAACATGATAGGCAATGTACATCACCAAAAAAGATAATGATAGAGCTATACAAATCTTTATCAGATTTTCATGAATTTTTCTTTTACCATTTTTTATATAATAAACTGCTATAATCAAAAGTAAAGCTGTCAATCCATTAATAGTTGCATATATTGGAGGAAGAAAAGTTAACGGCATTGCTGCAGGTAAGTTATCAATTAAAATTATTGGATCATAATTTGGTATCCGCATGTTGAATATTAACTGATTATATTCCCATTTTATAAATAAAAGTAAAGCAACAACAACAGGCACTAAGATCGAAACTACCCAAATCAAAATATCATAAACATTATACTTTTTAACCATTTTCTAATAATTTAATTATATCCTCTTTGATCATATCTATTCCCTGAATTTCACTGTTATTTGATGTAATACCCAAATAATAAACTATTGGATTTCCATCGACATCTCTTCTTGACCGAATGTATCCATTCTTGTCAATTAAAGCAAAAAATCCTTGATGCTCAAAACCACCTGCAATTGCAGGATTTACACCAGCAAATATATTGAATCCATTGTTGGATAATTCATAAACACTATCAATAGATCCTGTTAAAAAATGCCAATTTTTTGATTTTACATCAAGTCTTTCTGAATATTCTTTCAAAATTTTTGGTGTATCTGTCAATGGGTCTATTGTAAATGATGCAATTCCAAAATCATCTCTATTACCAAACTCTTCATCTAATATTTTCATATTTTGATTCATCTCAATACATATTAAAGGACATGATGTAAAAAAGAATTCTGCTACATACACTTTACCAGAATAATCTTCGTTTCCAATATATATACTGTCCTGATTTAAAAATATAAAATCAGGAACTTTTCTGGACGTACCATTCAAATTTATAAATGATAATTTAGAAGATTTGTCAATAGATTTTGATCTTATTGAATCTACGGTGCTATCAGTTGCTATTCTATTGTAAATCCTGGGAATAAACCAATACCCAAATAATACTAAAATTATAAGTAACCCTATATAGGATTTATTTTTCATAAGTCTTTTCTAGTTATACCGTTCTTTTTTAATGCCAATCTATATTCAGCTAATATAATTTTAACATCATCAACCATAAAGTTGTTTATGTCAGCTACTGACCTAGAATCATATCCAAATTTAATACCATTATCATCATTTCGTCCTCTTTGTGATAATTTTTTATCAATTATGTACACATATGGAGACCCATAATTATAATCTAAGTTAACATCAGTGGAGAGACTATTAAAAATCTCAATTATTGAATCTGTCTGTAAAAAAATGAAATTCCATTTTTCCATATTAGTATTTGTTCCAGACTCTAATTTATTTTTCAAGTCCCTCGCTTGAGTTTCAGCTCCATATGGACATATTGCTACAAACTGAAAATCATCAAACTGATAAAACCTTTTATAGATTTTTTGATTTAAATTAAGTGCATCGCCCTGACGTTCATCAATATTGTCACCTAAAAAAAATATAATAGAAATCTTGTCCTCTAATGCAACATCACTGTATATTGATGTACTAGTTATATTATCTTTAAGAGTAGGGAGTTTTGCAAAATTATTAACTCCGGATGCGAAAAAAAGATATACAACTAATGGAAGTATAAATAGTATTGTAAGTACTATGTATTTTTTCAAAATAAAAAATTAAAAATTCCAGCTTACAAAGCCCTCATACATAATATCATATATATAATTTCCTTCAACAAGAAAAATGAACGCTGCATAGGCAATCAAAAATATAAGGGTAATAACAACAGAAACTTGAAGACCAAACTTTTCATCCCTCATATGCATAAAGTCCCACATTATATAATATGCTTTTACTAATGTCAAAATAACAAAAATCCAATTTATAAGTTTCATGGATAAAAAGTTATTCATTAGGATTTCAGGCTTTACAATTCCCAACGCAACTTCAATAGCTGTAACAATCGATAAAAAAATCAAAACTCCCCAAATCTTTTGGACATTTGATTTAAACTTTAAAAGTCCTCTAAATATTTCTAGTTTATGTTCAGTATTATGTGACATATTAAGTTAAACTAAATAAAAAAATGTAAATACAAAAACCCAAACTAAGTCAACAAAGTGCCAGTATAGTCCTACTTTTTCTACCATTTCATAATGTCCTCTGCGCTCATAAGTTCCGAGCAGAACATTAATAAAAATAATTATATTAATGACTACTCCAGAAAAGACGTGAAAACCATGAAAACCTGTTATAAAGAAGAAAAAATCAGCAAATAATCTATTTCCATATTCATTTCTTATAAGATTAGCTCCTTGAACTACATAAACAGCTTGCATAACTTTCTCAATTGATTCTTCTCTATTTAAAATGATCTTGTGTCCTTTCTCATCAATCTTTTCAACTCTAACTAAAATTGATGGATCAGACATAAAACCCTCAGTAACCTCATCCACTGAATATTGATCTAAAGCTGCTTCACTTTGAAACCATAAGCCATTATTACTCTTGTGCTGTTCTCTATACTCAGGTTTAAAAACTGCAAATTCTTCAATAGAAACTCTTTTATTAGTAGATGCATCAACAAACTGAATAATCATTCCACCCTTTGTCTCTAAGGCGCCATATTCACCTTTTATAAAGTTTTTCCATTCCCAAGCTTGAGACCCAACAAAAACAGCTCCTCCAATAATTGTTAGGAACATGTAAAAAACTACTTTGTCTTTTTGATTATTATGGCCCGCGTCGACAGCTAATACCATCGTAACAGATGAGAAAATCAAAATAAATGTCATTAATGCAACATAATACATAGGAGCATCTACACCATGTAAACCAGGAAAGTGTGTAAATACTTCATCAGCAATGGGCCATGAATCAATATTTTTGAATCTTGAAAAACCATAAGAAATTAAAAAACCTGTAAACGTTAAAGCATCAGATACTATGAAAAACCACATCATAAGTTTTCCATAACTAGCATCAAGGGGTCTAGGTTCTGTTGTTAATTCAGGTTGAATATCCGTGGGAGAAACAGTTGAACTCATTAACGAAAATCTTTCTACAAAGTTAAGTAATTTTTATCCAAAGAAATAGAAAAATAAAAACAAATAAACCCATAAAATATCTAAAAAATGCCAAAAGTATGTACCTAGTTCAAAACCAAGTTTATTCACCATGTATTTGTTCTTAATTGTATTATGAATTAAGACAATCAAAACAACTAGTCCTGCCAGCAGATGCAAACCATGAAGAAATGTAAGTACATATATAAATGAGGTTGTGATTGTGCTTTGT
Source organism: uncultured Bacteroidota bacterium (assembly GCA_902606555.1). Taxonomy (GTDB): domain Bacteria; phylum Bacteroidota; class Bacteroidia; order Flavobacteriales; family Flavobacteriaceae; genus Eutrophosalina. The sequence continues at coordinate 4,756 of CACLGQ010000027.1, read as the reverse complement.
GCACCTGCAAAAAAATAACCCATCTCTATTAAACTCTTAAATGAATAAAACTGTAAAAAACAAAAAATTAACCCTAATAAAAATGTAGTTAAAAGCCATGTAATAACCTTATTTTTCGATTGATTAGTTTTTAGATAGTAATATGAAACCTGAATAGTAAAACTACTTAATATAATAATGAAGGTGCTATAAAAAAATAAATTTGGTAACTGAAAATCTACTAACCAATCTGGTCTGCCTTTACTAACAAGGTAAGCACTTGTAAGTCCAGCAAAGGTCATGGTAATACTTAATAATGCAAATAGAAGCATCATTTTTTTTGCCCTTTTCCTATTTAATTCCAAATTATTTCCTTTCATAAAAACTTATCAAAAATATATACTAATTGAGTTGAGGTTAGATAAAAAATTGTGAATAGAAATAAACTTCTAGCGGATTCGGTATTCATTCTATTATATAAGTTTATTGCAAACATCAACATTAAAATCCCTAAAATTAATACAATAATTGCTCCATAAACACTTAGGGATAAATTTCCAGTTAATCCTGAATAAGGAAAGACTGAAATGATTATCATCCATATTACATACAATATAATTTGCGTAGCAGTTTTTTTATCCTTATTGCCAGTTGGCAACATATTAAATCCCGCTTTTTTATAATCATCATCTAACATCCATCCTAAAGCCCAAAAATGAGGAAACTGCCAAAAAAACTGAATCATAAATAAGGTACCTGGTTCGATACCAAAACTATTTGTAGCTGCTACCCAGCCCAACATAAACGGAATTGCTCCAGGAATTGCACCAACAAAGACAGATAATGGGGTGATAGGTTTTAAAGGAGTGTAAATACATGTATAAATAAAAACAGATAAAGCAGCAAAAAATGCGGTTTTATAGTTTATAGTATATAAAATACTTAATCCTAACAGAGTCAAAAAAACAGAAATCCAAAAAGCACTAGATGTTGATATTTTTTTTGTCGGAAGTGGTCTAAATTTTGTCCTGTCCATTAAAGCATCTTTATCTTTTTCGATAATCTGATTAAAGGAGTTGGATGCTCCAACCATACAATATCCACCAACAATAAGAAGAACTATATCTAAAAAATTAATTACTTCAATTGCTAAAATATAGCCTGCAACAGTTGAAAAAACAACACTAAAGGACAATCTAGCTTTTGTTAAGGATAAAAATATTTTGGACCTAGTTAGTAACACAATAATTTAGAAGAATGCAAACTTAGGCCAAAAAAACCGCTTGACAAATAATTATTGTAACTTAAATATGATTGGAATACTAAAAGGCACTCTAACTGGTCTCCCTCTTTGCTTTCCAGGCGTCATCTTGGGTAATTTACCAATAATTCTAGAAGCTTCCTTCTCAAGATTTTTATCGGGGCCCCTAGTTCTTATTGCAGAAATTGAGCCATCTTTACCGATTGTAAACTGTACAAAAACTCTTCCTTGAATACCCATTTCCTGAGCGATCTCAGGATATCTAAAGTTTCGGGCTATGTGTTTTTGTATTTGTTCTTGAAAACAAGACCTTCTTTGAGACTTAGGAACTCTTTCACAACCTGGATATAATGGAACATCTTCAATTATAGCAAATGGAACGTCTAAGTCCAAATCTTCTTCAACAACTTCAACTTCTTCAACTATTTCCTCTTGATCAGTTTCAGTGGACTCAATTATTGTTTCTTCAATTTCTTCCTCATCCTCAACAACTTCAATTATTTCAGGAGCAGGAGGTGGAGGTGGAGGTGGCGGTGTTTTTAATTGCTCTGTAATAGGAATTTCTTCATCGTCATCATCATCAACATCTAGGGCAACATATCCGTATCCATCATCATCATAATTTTTATATTCAATTGCTTGCCATGAGACAAAAAGAACTATAAACAAACCAATTGAAAAGTAAAATGAACTTTTTTTGTTTAAGTCAGCTTGTGGATTTTTTTTTGATCTCATTCTTGGCTAAAGTAATTTTTTTTTTATATAGTACAAAATAATTATTCCAAATAAAACTCCTAAACTATTCGCTAATAAATCACCCAAGTCAAAATATCTTCCAAAAGGAAGAATGTGTTGAAAAATTTCTAATGTAAGCCCGAAAAATATTGCAAATAATAGCAATTTTAAGTTTGAACTATAGAAATTTTCAGAAGCTAAACACCATAAAATTGTCAATGAAAAATACATGATAAAATGTAGTAATTTGTCTATCTCAAATAATTGAAATCTTGGAATACCGAGATTTGGAACAGGCATTAAAGAAAGAATTATTAGAAATAAAGTATAGTAAACGGCAATTTTAGAAATATATTTTCTATCCAATCAAGTCCTTATATTGATTATTGTCAAGAAGCTCACTTATCTCATCAACATTTGAAACCTCAACTTTGACTATCCATCCTTCTTCGTATGGCGAATCATTTATAGATTCTGGTAAATCTGAAAGATTTTCATTAAACTCAATAATTTTTCCTGACATTGGTAAAAAGAGATCCGACACTGTTTTAACAGCCTCAACTGTTCCAAAAACATCATCTTTATCTAATGTTTCATCTAATGTATCCACTTCAACATAAACAATATCTCCAAGTTCGCTTTGAGCAAAGTCTGTAATACCTACTGTTGCGATATTGCCATCAAGTTTAATCCATTCATGATCTTTAGTATACTTTAAGTTTTCCTTTATATCCATTTTCCTAAATTATAACTTAAGTTAGATAAAAAAAAATAAATTTTTAATTTCCAAAACTATATCTCAAAGTAAACCCAGATCGAATATTTGTCTGAGGAAAAGCAGTTGAAATTTCATACTTAGAAAACAGATGATCATAGAAGAAAATTGTTGAGAAACTTTTACTTAATGCATAGTCAGCACTAAGCTTGAGAGAAAAAATAGATTGCCCTGCAGAAACTTTATTATCATCAATTTCTAGGTTTCTAATTACAGTTATATTTTTTCTAAGGTTTAAATCAATTTTTGCATTTAAATCTCCAACAAAATTATTTCCATTTGAAGCTAAATTTGATCTTAGTCTCAAATTTTTAATCCTGTATCCCATACCTAATGTATACTCATTTCCCCATGATTCAGTAATTAAATTATTTGCTAAACTTAATGAAACTGCTCTATCTTTAATAATATCAAATATAATCCTTAAAGAATTTTTTAATTCAAAATCTAACCTTATAAGCGGATTAAATTGCTCAACTAAATTAATGTTAGAAAAAATTATTTTGTCAAAATAATTTCCTGAATTATCAATACCATTCTGAATAAAATTCAAATTATAATTAAAATTATTAATTGTAAAATTGGATCTGTATCCGTGTTGAATGGAAAAACGTGAGAAAACTTTATCAAAAAGCCTCTCTAGTCCATCGTACTGTAATGTCCAATTTAATTTTGGATTGCTTGTAATTGGGGTTAACGAAACTCTTGAGACATCAATCCCGGTATATGCAGATAAGAACGCTGGAATCAAAACAGCCTGACTTACTTTGCTGTAGCCGAATGGGAAACCATCACTATCATAACTTACATCTCCTAAATTTTTTAAGGAAATAAGTCTATTTGCAATGTGAATCCTATTTTTCTTTAAATTTTCAAAGTCATTAGAAAAATCAACGGATCTATCTTTAAATGATGTTCTCAACATATTACTTGAAATAGAAAAATTTCCATAAAAACTACCATTGATTGCATTATAGTTATTTTCTATAATTGAATAATTTTCGGAGAAATTATTTGAATAAGTTCTATTAGCATTTAAATCAATTTTAAGATTTTTAAATAATTCTATTTCTGCAGATAAATCAAACTTTGAATTATATACTTTTTGAAACTGCTGATTGAAATCATTAAATGTTGTCAACCAACCATTTTTAGCAATCTCATACCTAACATCTTTTTGAGATCCAAATACAAAACCAAAAGACGGTTTTAATGTACCTAAAAATCCTATTGAGGGTATATATCCCGGTAAAACCTTACCTGAATTTTCACTGTAAGTTGATCTGACTCTTTTTATTGAGGTTAGAAAATTAAATAAAAAGTTATTTTTTGGGAAATTTATATGTCTGTAGAGTTTGTCTAGATTTACTGCTAAATTCAATGTTTGGTTGTTTGAATTTTGAATAGTATTAACTCTACCCAATTTATTTCCAAACTGATCGCTAACATTATTTAGTATATCTGAACCTCGCTGCCAATTAAAGTTCCCGTTGTATGAATAATTTGCATTAATAAAATCTAAAAATGGGAAGTTTGATATTGGAAGATTATAATTAGCTGTAAAATTCTGATTATAAAAATTAGGCTCCCCAACATTAAAAAACTTTTCAAATAATTCCAACCTATTTCTTTCAGTTGCATTTATTCCATTAGTGAAAGATGGTATTAAACTAGAGTTTGATGCATTATAATTTAAAATTAATGACTTTGAGAGGTTATGTGATATTGAAAGTAGCCAATCAAACATAAACTTAGATTGTGTAAACTCTGGTATTGGAATTTGATTTTCTGAAATTATACCTAAATAATTTATCTCTCTAAACTTTTGTTTAAATAAAGACCTGTTAAAATTTCCTGAAAAAGTTAAGCTATTGGGCAATGGATTAAAATTAAATTCCTTTAACCACTTTAAATATTTTGAATCTTTATTTTCAAGAAATTTTTCAAAAGGATAAATATTTAGATTTTTAAAAGTATAGGAATATTGAGCATTAGCTATTACCATT
>CACLGQ010000026.1 GCA_902606555.1 uncultured Bacteroidota bacterium | reverse complement strand
CCAGAAGTATCAAACAATGCTTTATTAGAGGCAAAAAAGAAAATTGATTTGATTAGAAAAAGAATTACCGATAACGAATTAACTTTTGAGGAAGCTGCAAAAGCCTTTTCTGACGAAAAGACTACAAGAAATAACGGAGGGGTTTTAATAAATCCTACCACAGGTAACACCAGATTTGAATTAACAAAAATTGATCCGGTTTTATATACCCAAATTCAACGATTAAATGATAATGAAATTTCTGCACCATTGTTGGAACAAGACAACATAGGGAGTAGCAGTTATAAAATCATTAAGGTCACTAACAGATTCGATGAACATGTTGCTGACTACTCTAAAGATTTCATAAAAATAAAAGAACTGGCTTTAAAGGAAAAACAACTGAAAACAATTCAAAACTGGATGAGTGAAAAAATTATTGAAACATATATTTCAGTTAATAAAGACAGTAGAGAATGTAATTTTGCCAATAAATGGTTAAAAAAGTAATATCCTTAATAGTTTCAACCCGTCTTACCGCAATATTATTTATAACATTTTCCGCGGCAATGGGAATTGGTACATTCATTGAAAGCATGCACGGTACTGATGCCGCTAGAATACTTATCTACAATGCTTTTTGGTTTGAATTAATGATGATTCTATTTCTTATCAATTTTATATTCAATATAAAAAGATATAACCTTTTATCAAGACCAAAACTAGGAATTCTAATAATGCATTTATCTTGGATTTTGATAATTATAGGAGCAGGTATTACTAGATATATTGGTTACGAAGGAGTTATGCCAATAAGAGAAGGGACTGTAACCAATGAATTTTTATCATCTGATACATATTTGACTGTATTGATTGATGGAGAGATTGAAGGTTTACCCAGAAGGAGAAAACTTGAAAAAAAATTATTACTCTCGGAATACACTAATAATAATTTTTTGATTTCGAATGATTTTAATAAGCAAAAGTTTGAAATAGAATATATTGATTTTAAAGAGAATGTTGAACTATCCGTTGTTGAAAGCAACCAAGGAAATAATTTTATTAAGATTGTAGAAGCCTCTAGCGGAGATAGGCATGATCATTACATTGAAGAAGGACAGGTCACAAATTTGCATGGTGTTTTGTTTTCCTTTAATAATTACAATGAGGGAGCTATAAACTTTATTAATGTTGATAATGAACTATTCATCCAAAGTTCTTTTGGAGGATCTTACATGAGAATGATTGATCAAAAAAGAGGTGAAGTTAATCTAGACCAAATTGAGAAGTTACAACTTAGATCATTGTATGACATTGCTGGATTACAATTTGTAATTCCCGACGGAGTTATTAAGGGATCATATCAAATCTTAAAAAGCGAAGAAGAAACTAACCAGAACTCACTAAAGGTTAAGATAACATCTAAAGGTAAAAATAACTTTGGTGAATCAAAGGAAGTAGAAATATTTGGAGGTAAGGGTGTAACTGATAATTTTGAAAGGGTTAGAGTTGCTGGACTCGATTTTTCCTTAAAATATGGTTCACTTATTTCTAAATTACCTTTTTCAATTCAATTAAATGATTTTATTGCCGATAAGTATCCTGGAACTGAAAAAAGCTACAGTAGTTTTATGAGTAAAGTTACAGTGGTTAATAATGATGACAATTTTGATTATGATATATATATGAACAACATTCTAAATCATAAAGGTTATAGATTTTTTCAAGCCTCTTTTGATCCCGATGAATTAGGAACAATATTATCTGTAAACAAAGATTTTTTTGGCACTTTAATAACCTATATTGGTTATATATTACTGTATATTGGCTTATTGGGAACGATGTTCTACGGCAGAACAAGATTTAAAGATTTAAGTAAAAAATTAAATAGTATCAAAATAAACAGAAATTCTTTTTCTCTAATTTTTTTATTCCTATCGTTTTCATCTCTAAATTCCCAAGATTATAACCATAAAAATCAAACTTTATCAGACTCCTTAATTTTAAATTATATAGTTAATCCTGAACACTCTAATAAGTTTGGCGAATTAGTTATTCAGGATTCTGGGGGAAGGATGAAACCAATTAATACCTTCTCATCAGAGTTGCTTAGAAAGGTTAGTAAATCGGACACCTATAATGGATTAAATTCTGATCAAGTATTATTATCAATTTTAAGGAATCCTTTAGCATGGTATTCACAGCCAATTATTTATATTAAAAGAGGCAATGATAGTATAAGGAGTATATTAGGAATTGATGAGAAACAAAAATATGCAGCTTTTATGGATTTTTTTGACTCTAAAGGTCAGTATAAGATTTCCTCATATTTAGAGAATGCATATAAATCCTCTCTTCCTAATCAGTTTGAAAAAGATTTTATTGAGTCAGACAGAAAAGTTAACTTATTGTTTTCCGCACTAGAGGGAGATATCCTTAAAATTTTTCCTACACCAAATGATATTAATAATAAATGGGTTTCATTTTCTGAGTTAAAAAATAAGAATTTCATTGGAATAGATTCTTTATTTGTTAATAATATTTTTCCACTCTACCTTAAGGAACTTGATAATGGAATAAGTTCTGGTGATTACAGCTCTGCAGCAGGTATACTTGAAAGTATTAAAGGATTTCAATATAAATATTCAAAAAATATAATTCCAAATGATGATAAAATAAAAGCAGAGGTTTTATACAATAAAATTAATGTTTTTGAAAAGCTTTTCATCTGGTATTTTGCTGTTGGTATGTTATACTTTTTATTTATAATAATTGATATTTTCTCTTCCTTTAAACTTGTCAAGAAATTAATGAGATATTCATTATTAATATTCAAATCGTCAATTTTTATTCTGTTTATATTCCACACTTTGGGATTAATTGCAAGATGGTTTATATCAGGTCATGCACCTTGGGGAGATGCTTATGAATCTATGATTTATGTTGCTTGGGCTACAATGGGTATAGGATTATTATTTGCAAAAAAGTCAGACCTAACTGTTGCCTCAACAGCATTTGTATCATCAATGATATTAATGATAGCTCATTGGAATTGGATGGATCCATCAATTGCGAATCTGGTACCTGTACTGGATAGTTATTGGTTAATGATTCATGTATCGGTTATCGTTGGTAGTTATGGGCCTTTTGCCTTAGGAATGATTCTAGGAATAGTTTCTTTGATTTTGATGATATTTCTGACTAACAGGAATAAGGAAATTATAAAGTTAAAATTAAAAGAACTTACAATAATAAACGAATTATCTCTGATAGTTGGCCTAATAATGTTAACAATAGGCAACTTTTTAGGCGGAATGTGGGCTAACGAGAGTTGGGGTAGATATTGGGGATGGGATCCCAAAGAGACTTGGGCACTAATTAGTATATTAATTTATGCATTTGTGCTTCATATGAGACTTATTCCAAAGTTAAGAGGTAACTGGTTATTCAATTTAATGTCAATTGTCGCTTTTGCAAGTATAATGATGACCTATTTTGGAGTTAACTTTTATCTTGTAGGCTTACATTCTTATGCTTCTGGTGATAAAGTGATAACACCAAACTTTGTTTATTGGAGTATTATTTTTGTATTTATATTAGGCTTGTTATCCAAATATAAATACAATAAGCATTTAGTGAAATAATTGGAATAATTTTTGTTTAAATATATTTGTTTAGTTTTTACAATGAAATATCTTTTACTTTATATATTAACTTTAGCTTCAACACTTTCATTTTCACAGGTTGAAAATAATAGTAGACGAATTGATATTGCCCCACCAAAAACTAAGACAATCCTTCCGAATATTACATTAGTTAATCCTAATGCATTTACTATTAAAAAAGAAGAAAAAAAAGATCTTCCGAAAGGAATGATGAATCAGAACAATGAATATTTTTTAAATCCTGGTGACACATATGTTAAGAAACTTAATAAAGAAAAAGAAAAAAACCCTAACAGCTACATGGGTGATGCTTATTTAGGGGATGTTGCTACTGTTTCTGAAGAAGCTAATATAGTTTGTAGAGACTTTGAATATGTTGATGGTGATAGAGTTAGAATAATGGTTAATGATGAAGTTGTAGTTCAAAATTTAACTTTAGACTCAAGTTTTCGTGGGATTAATTTGAAGCTTGGTGAAGGTTTTAACAAAATTGACTTTATCGCTCTAAATCAGGGAGATTCTGGTCCCAATACTGCAGAACTAAGAATATATGATGACAATAAAAAGTTGATTTCTTCAAATCAATGGAATCTTGCTACTGGTTCAAAGGCTACTCTTATTATTGTAAAAAAATAAATCTTTAATATTCATTTTTATCAAATTCTAAATTTCAACAGTCTGTTATCTTAATATTCTTAAAAAACTAAGATTTTCAATCTTGATTTAATTTTTATTGAATAATAATAACATAAATTAGAGCAATTTTAAAAATTACAACTATGAAAAATATTATCTACTTATTAAGTTTTTTATTTGTTTTTTCTATTAACGCTCAAAAAAATAAAAATGGTACTGTTTATGACGAACATCCAGGTATTGAATTAATAAATTCATTTAATCAAGCTTTTATCTCTGCTGATATGGATAAATTGGATTTAATGCTCGATGACAGCTTTAAAGCATATAATGGATTATCATCTGACAAAGATCAAGAGGGGACACCTAAACAAAACTTTATGGGTCAATCTAATTGGTGGAAAAATAACATTAATTACCTTAAAATTACTAATAATGACCCCGCATATCCTGATGCTGTTGAATACAAAAAAGGAGACCAAGTTTGGGTTCAGACTTGGGAAAGAATTTATGGTGTAAATAAACAAACTGGTTTTAAATTTGATATGCCAATTCATAGACTTTACCGTCTTACTAAAGATGCTTCAAAAATTCTAGCACTAGTCGATTACACAGATAGGAGAGTATATCAAAGAATGTGGGAGGCTTGGCCTGGAAATGATAGAAAAAATGGTACAATATACATGAATCACGAGAATATAAATTCTGTAAGGAAAGCATTCTACGCTTATGTCAATGGAGATGTTGAAACTTCAAATAGTTATTTTAGTGAAAATGCAGTATTTGAGGATATTAATGAGCCTGCACCTATGAACCTTGACCAAATTTTAGAAAGAGATAATAAGATTTTCTCTGAATGGGATCTAACATCTTTAGATGAGGTTGGTTATCCTGATTATCTTGAATATGATTGGTGGGAATCAAAAGTAGTACTTTCTTGGTGGAAATTAAGGATGGAAAGAAAATCCGATGGAAAAAAACAAACAGTACCTGTTCATATCAGTGATAGTTTTGATGAAAGCGGGAAAATCAATAACAGAACGATTTACTGGAATAAAACTTTACTTGATTAATCGTATAATTTAAATTTAAAAGAACCCACTGAAAAGTGGGTTTTTTATTTTATGAAAATTTTGTCAATAGATTTTTTTGTTCCTCTATGGATTGAATAAATTCACTTTTAAGACTATCAACTAAATATTTAACCTTTGGAGAATCTGAAATACTTGTGACCCCTTGACCAGCTGACCAAATTGTTTTCCATGCTTTTGCTTCAGCCTCAGCAGCACTTAATTCTTTTCCAAAATCAATTTTCTTTGAATTTTTCCACATATCCTCAGTTATCCCCATTGCCTCTAGACTAGGCTTTAAGAAATTTGCATTGACCCCTGAAACTGCTGCAGTATAAATTATATCATCAGCTTTAGAATTAATAATCATATCCTTATATCCTTCATCGGCAAGACTTTCTTGAGTATTTATAAACCTAGTGCCCATATATGCAAAATCAGCTCCCATTTGCAATGCAGAAGCAATATCACGACCAGTGCTTATACATCCAGACAAAATAATTGTCTTTTTGAAGAATTTTTTTATTTCTGCTATTAGTGACATTGGATTTATTGTTCCTCCGTGTCCACCTGCTCCAGCTGAAACAAGTATTAATCCATCAACTCCAGCCTCCGCAGCTTTTTCAGCATGTCTCTTCTTAATTACATCATGATAAACTAATCCACCATAAGAATGTACTGCACCAACCAGTTGAGACACAGCACCAAGAGATGTAATAATGATTGGAACCTTATGTTTCATACATATTTTTAAATCATCCCTTACTCTTGGATTAGTGTTATGAACAATTAAGTTCACGCCAAATGGTGCTGGCTTTTTTCCAGTTTCCTTTTCGAATTCTGCAAGTTCATCTTTAATTTTAACAACCCATTCTTCAAAGCCTTTAGTAGTTCTTTGATTTAATGCAGGAAAAGTTCCAACTATTCCACTTTTACAGCACTCAATTACCAATTTAGGTCCAGAAACAAGAAATAATGGAGCAGCAATCGCTGGAAGTTTTAAATTATCATAAAAGATTGGTTTACTCATATTACTAATTTATTAAATACTTAGTTTGTATTACAGATTTAATATAATTTTTTTTTCATACTCCAATTCACTCAACTTTTTAAAGGCTTTATCAAAATTTTCTAAGCCATAAAAAATTTCATTCTCTGAGTAATTTAATTTATCTATGTCAAATTTTTCACAGTTTTTACCTGTAGAAAGATAATAATCTTGAACACATCCAAGTCCTATAATATATTCACCAATTTTAAAATTATCATTTTTTGATTCCAACACCTTACTTATGGTTTTTACCTTGATTTTGTCACCTTCTTTTATGTCATTATTTTTTAAAGCTTTTAAGATATTTTTATCTAATAAAATGAATTTATTTTTTAGTAAAAACTGTTTAGATTTTAATCTAAGATCAAAGTTTTCTTCAAAAAATGACCATATATTTTCACTTGTAAAATTATTTGTTTGACTGAGTAGTCGAACAGTTCTATTATTTATTTCCATCTAGGATTTCTCTTTTTGTTGAAGGCTTTGATTCCCTCTAAAAAATCATTTGATTTTTTTAGTTTTCTTAATTCTATATTGAGTTTTCTAATTTTTTCATCGTCAATATATAATTCTTCGTATGATTTAAGTCCTGACTTAATTGCATTTGGGGACATCTTTGTTATTTGATCAATCCATTTGTTAATATTTACTGAAATATTAGATTCTTCAACCTCTTGAATTAGGTTAAATTTTTGACAATATTCAACATCTAAGGTTTTAGAATTGGTGCACCAATCAATTACAATTCTTTCAGGCATTATCCTAAGAAGTGAATCCATCACTTGAAACGGGAATAATCCTCTTTTAACTTCAGGCAATGACAATTTCACGTCTTTTCTAGAAATTACATGATTAGCACATGCAACTATTAATACCCCACCAGCGTAAACATTTCCCTCTAAAACTACAAGCTTAGGTTTGTATAGTTTGTTAAAAATATCTGCAACTTGTATTGAATTTTTTGATTCTTTAAAATCATTAAGATCTAATCCTGCACAAAAAGTATCTCCAATTGATTTATAAATTACTGCACGAATTGAGTCATTAAAATTGGCATAATCTGTACATAGTGCTAACTCCTCAATCATTTTTGAATTGAGGGCATTTTTTTTATTAACTCTATTTAACGTTATTTCAATATGATTGGTTTTAATCTTGACAATTAGATTTTTAAAAGAAATTGTTTCAAAATTTTCAATTTTTTTCTTATTAAAAAACATAATTATATTCTAAATGTTCCATATGATTTAGAACCTTTAATTTTTTCTTTGTAAATAACCTCTAAACAAACTTTTAAATAGTTACGAGTTTCTCTTGGATCAATTACACCATCATCCATAACCTCAGAGGTTGTATGCCATACGGAAGCTTTTTGTTCTGCATCAATAATTAATTTCTTTTTATCTCTGTTAAGTTGTCTCTTATCTATTTTTTTATTTTGTTTTAAAGCAGAATTGATTTTAACAATCTCCATTACCCCAGCAAGTTGTTCAGCACCCATTACACCTGATTTAACATTTGGATAAGCAAATAAGAATCTTGGATCGAAAGACCTTCCACACATAGCGTAGTTACCTGCTCCATAAGAATTACCAACAAGAAGTGTTATGTGTGGCACCTCACTTCCTGCAACAGCATGTATTAGCTGGGCACCATGATTGATAATACCCGCTTGTTCATGTCTTTTACCCACCATAAAACCAGTTGTATTATGTATAAATAGTAGTGGTGTATTACTTTTATTTGCCAATTGAATGAACTGAGTTGCTTTCTTAGCAGATTCACTAAAAATCACTCCATTACTTGCAACAATTGCTATTTTACGATCATTAATTTTTGACCATCCACATTTCATGGTAGCACCATATGTACTTTTGAACTCAGTAAATTTAGAATTATCAACAAACCTTACAATCAAATCCCTAATATCAAAGGGAGTTTTCAGATTTTCAGGGATAATTCCTAAAATTTCATCTCTGTCAAATTTAGGAGGATTTATATCTTTTAACCAATCAGTAAATTCGTCATTGACATTACATTCAACAATATCTCTAGCAATTTTTATTGCTTCATTTTCATTTTCAGCTAAAAAATCTGAAACACCTGATAAATTACTATGCATAGTTGCCCCACCAAGCTCTTCATCGCTTGAGTCCTCATTCGTTGCCATTTTAACTAGGGGAGGACCAGCCAAGAATACCTTTGCTTGATCTTTCAACATAATAGTATAATCTGACATTCCAGGAATATATGCTCCACCTGCAGTTGAGTTTCCAAAAACAATAGAAATATTTAATATGCCTTTTTTACTTCTTAGGGACATGTCTTTAAACATTGAACCATAATTATTAAATACTCTGTCCTGATCAGGAAGATTTGCACCTCCACTTTCAACTAGATTTATTGTTGTAAGTTTATTCTCAGTTGCTATTTTACACAATCTTAGATTTTTTAAACTTGTACCATAATCAACAACACCACCTTTTTTAGTACCGATATTTGCATTAATAATGCATAATTTTTTTTTAACTAAACCAATGCCTGATATTGTAGTTCCACCCGGACCAAATCCATTTTCATGTCTGAGACCTGCCAAAGACATCAATTCTATAAATGGACTGTCTTTATCAAGAAGCTTCCTAATCTTGTCTCTCGATAATGACTTTCCGTCTTGTTGAGCTTTTTTTAATGCAAATTCACTCCCTTGTATCTTACTTAACTTTAAATATGAATTTAGTTCTTTTACAAGTTCATTCATAGCTCTTTTATTTGTCTTAAAAGAGGCACTCTTGTTATTAATTGAAGATTTAAAAACTTTCATTACTTAAAAACCCTTTATAATAAAAGAAAGAGCAACTGCTGTTGCTCTTTCTTAATATTACTCTGTTATTCAATAATAAATTGATAACCAATAATTTTAGAGTTTTAGAATTGATATTTTAAAGATGCAACAGCAGATGTTCCAATCTCTGGCATACCACTATAAACTCTATATTTTTTTCCTAATAGATTAGTTACATTAACTCCAAGCTGAGTTTTTTGACTAAACTTATATCCAAAATTAGCATCCCATACAGTTCTTTTTGGAACAAATCCACTATAAAATGGTCCTATGTCAGCGGTAAATGAATTTTGATATCTCATTGATAATCCTCCTGAAAAACCTTTTGATGGGTAATAAGTCATTCCTGCTTTTACTCTATGTTTAGGTGTGTTTAAACTGTAGGATCTACCGCCAGTCTCTCCTTCACCAACGTCTGATTTTTCAAAATAGTCCTTTGATAACCACGAGTAATTAGCGTAAAATGAAATATTATCAGTTGCTTCATACTCTGTTGAAACATCAGCTCCATAATATTCTATTTCACCAAAATTTCTGTATCCAACGTTGATAGGGCCCCTTCTATATGATTGATCTGTATTAACGATTCCTACGGGAACACCTGCAAGTTGGCTGTATCCTGCTGCAAAAGCATTTCCCATTATTCTACCAAGTGCCATTGCAAGTCCAGATCCACCTAACGCTCTTCCTAAGGTGAAGCCAAATTCTGATGCAATGTCAGTTGCAGCAGAAGCTGGTAGTTGAGCAAACGGACTAATAACTTCGAGAGTTGAAAAATTTTCTTTAGTTTGTCTGTATATATCAATACTTGCCTTAAATCTGTCTGATTCTACCTTGTATCCAATTTCGTAAGTCGTTTCTGTTGAAATAGTTGCAGCATCAGAAGGTTCAAGATCAGTGTTAAAACCTACAAGGTCAACAGGGATAATAAAACTTCTAGCAACAAGCTGACTCCACAAAGTAGGACTTTGTAAAAACGCTGGTACATTAATAAACTGTCCAACAACCGATTGCGAAAGTAATGGAATTAACCTAGGAAGAGATGCCAGATAAATTGAAAATGAATCCATACCGAGACCTTGATACCATATAGGGTTTAAGGCTTGAATTTGGTCAATTCCTGGAAGTCCCCAAGTTACATAGGGGTTATTAAAAGTTTGTTGAGTAGCATTTCCTGAAAATTGATTAGGAAAACCCCAACTGAAACCTGCAAAATCAGCAAACATAGTTTGAGCATTACTACTGGTAGTTGCCTGACTTGCAGTTAGCCTGATTGAGCTACTGGAAGTAGGCTTGAATATCAAAGAAGCTTTAGGTGCAAAAGCACCTTCATTTATGTTAGTATACTGATCATATCTACCTCCTAGAATTAAATTAACATTTTCAGAGATGGATGTATTTGATTGAAAATAAGTACCATAAACTCTTATTTCTGAACCAGTTTCATCATATCTTCCAAATAGTCCACCTTGAGCCTGTGTAGCATCAGATGCTCCAACAGGCCAATTTGTGTTGAATGTTGCAAGTTTGTGATCCAGACCAACACTTAAGTTTGTGCTTCCTAGGGACAATTCATACTGTATCTGAGCTTGAGTTTCGGTAATATCGTTAGTATTCTTAAATGGGTCTCTTAATGATGTTCTGTAATAATAACCTTGATCAGCAGCATCAAATGGAGATTCACTTTGATTAAAACTATATTGAGCAGTCAGATTACCATTTCTCACTTTTAAATTAAAAAAATTATTTTCATTATCTTCAAGTGTTTCTGCAAAAAACTCACTCCAAGAAACACCTCTTCTTGAAGAAATACCAGCTTGAGCAGTCACTTCAAAATCAGATGAAGGCCTGAAATATAGGGTAGCATCCACATTGTAACCTTCAGCTTTTTCTAATAATTGACCACCAGTTTGTAGTGCTGTTGTTTCATCAATTTCAAACTCTCCATTTTCACTGTATCTAGCATTAATTTTATATCCGAATGTTCCACTATCATTTGCAGCAGCATGTCTTAAAGATGCTTGAAAAATATCCCAATTACCTTTTCCAAGCATTGATTCTTGGTTTGCAAGACCTCCAGAGGATATTTCTATTGAAGTTCCTGGGTATTTAAAGGGGTCCTTTGACATAAAGTGAACAACACCAGAATTAGTGTAAGCACCATACGCGGATGAACCCGAACCACGAACAACTTCAATTTTTTCTAAATCTAATCCAGAAAGATTTGTATTTGCAGCATCAAATACTTGGAGCCCAATTGTGGAGATTTGTCTACCATCAAGTAGTACCACAGTTGATGTATTGAAAACGCTTGCTCGGTCCCTAAGGGTAATGTTATATCTATTTGCACCTTGTCTGTCTAATGTAAGTCCAACAACCTTATCTAAAAGC
>CACLGQ010000025.1 GCA_902606555.1 uncultured Bacteroidota bacterium | reverse complement strand
TCTAAGTGCGAAGGCAACTGGAAAAAAACAAAAAAGAGCATAAAAAACCGGTAATTGAATAAATGCAGGTAAACACCCCTGTAAAGGATTTGCACCTGCCTGATTGTAAATTTTCATCGTTTCTTGTTGCCTTTTCAAAGGAGGTTAAGAAAACTACAAGAGGCTGCAGAAAAGGCTCAAAAGTTACAGAATCAAAGAAATAAATAGATTTTATGACTAGTAATAAGTCAAAAACAAGAATAGTTGTGGCTATGTCTGGAGGTGTGGACTCCAGCGTGGCAGCATATATTCTAAAAAAGGAAGGTTATGATGTTCTTGGTATTTTCATGAAAAACTGGCATGACACAAGTGTTACATTATCAAAAGAGTGCCCATGGCTTGAGGATAGTTATGATGCAATGATTGTAGCGGAGAAATTAGCCATTCCATTTCAAGTAGTTGACCTAAGTATAGAGTATAAAAAGAAGATTGTTGATTATATGTTTGATGAATATAAAAATGGTAAAACCCCAAACCCGGATATTTTGTGTAATAGGGAGATCAAATTTGATCTTTTTTTAAAAATAGCGATGGAATTAGGGGCTGATTATATAGCTACTGGCCATTATGCTCAAATTAGAAAAACTAAAACTAAACAAAAAACTATTTTTCATTTATTATCAGGAAAAGACAAGTCAAAAGATCAGTCCTATTTTTTATGTCAACTAAATCAATTTCAGTTAAGTAAAACCATATTTCCAATTGGGGGTATGATAAAAAATAATGTTAGAAAAATTGCCAGAGAAAATGAAATAATTACGGCTGGCAAAAAAGATTCACAGGGTTTGTGTTTTATTGGTAAAGTCAAGTTACCAGATTTTCTGCAGCAAAAATTAAAATCAAAGACAGGTGATGTTATTTTAATTAAAAACTCTCACGAGATTTTCTCCTCAAATGAAGCGGTGAATAGCGATAATAATTTTTCAGAAAGTTATACTTATAATAAATCTGATGGAGAGCTAGTTGGTAATCATGATGGAGCACACTTTTTTACAATCGGACAAAGAAAAGGAATCTCAATTGGAGGAAGAAAAAATCCTCTTTATGTATTAAGTACAGATGTTATAGAAAATATTGTTTATGTTGGAGAAGGATCAGATCATCCTGGATTGTTTAGATCGGGCTTAAAAGTTTCAAAGAAAAAAATTCACTTCATAAATGACGACAAAGGAATTTTAAAAAATGATAATCTCAAAGCAAGAATTAGATATCGTCAAGCTCTTCAAAAGGTTTCTGTTATTGAAGAAAAGATTTTTTATCACTTTATCTTTCAGATACCTCAAAAATCAATTACAAGTGGTCAATTTATAGCGATATATTTAAATGATGAACTTATTTGCTCAGGTATTATTCATTAAAAATATCAATTTGATTTCTAATCAAATCATCAAAGTTCTCTCTTCTTCTAATTAACTTTATTTGATCGTTAATAAATAATGCTTCAGCTGGTCTGTATCTTGAATTATAATTACTTGACATTGTGTGACAGTAAGCGCCAGCATTATTAAAACATAGTAAATCTCCGATATTAATTGTAGAAACTTTTCTATTGGATGCAAAAGTGTCTGTTTCACATATGTAGCCTACAATGGAATAATACCTTTGTATATCATTAGGATTAGAAATATTTTCAATATAATGATTGGCTCCATACATCATAGGTCTTATAAAATGATTAAACCCAGAATCAACCTGAGCAAAAACTGTTGAGGTTGTCTGTTTAATTGAATTAACTTTACATATAAATTTACCAGCCTCACTAACAAGAAACTTACCCGGTTCAAATATTAGTGTAATATTTTTACCGTATGATTTACAAAATGAATTAAATCTTTTTGAAAGCTTATTTCCAAGCTCCTCAATATTTGTTTCACTGTCTCCAGGATAATATGGGACTTTAAAGCCACTTCCAAAATCAATGAAATCTAAATCTTTAAAATGACTAGCAGTTTCAAATAAAATTTCAGCAGCTCTAAGAAATACATCAATATCTAAAATATCACTCCCTGTGTGCATATGAACACCATTTATTCTGATTTTTGTGTTTTCCACAATCCTTATTAAGTGAGGGATTTGGTGTATACTTATACCAAACTTAGAGTCAATATGGCCTACTGAAATATTAGAGTTGCCTCCCGCCATTATGTGTGGATTTATTCTAATACATATTGGTATTTTAGGGTTAGAATTACCAAAATCTTCGAGAACTGAGAGATTATCAATATTAATTTTAACTCCCAATTCAGAAGCAATTTTAATCTCACTCAAAGAAACTCCATTTGGTGTGTAAATAATTTTTTCTGGACTAACTCCAGCTTTTAATGCTAAGTGGACTTCTTGAATAGAGACTGCATCGATACCCGATCCCAAATCAATAATATACTTGAGAATGGATATATTGGAGAGAGCCTTAACCGCATAATTTAATTGTAGGCTTTTAATATCTTTAAAAGAATTAATTAGCCTGCTATATTGGGATTTAATTTTATTTGTATCATAAACATACAATGGGGATCCAAATTCTGATGCAGCTTGAATTAGTTTTGAGTTTTTCACAACGTAAATTTATAAATACACTTGATTGTATTAATGATTTGGTTTATTTATAATAAAATTATTTTGTAAAGTTAGAAATGGAACAAAAATAGACTTATGGCAATAAGTTTTTAGTATTTTTACAATAATGAATCTCCACGAATATCAAGCAAAGGAATTGCTCAACTTACACGGAGTACCAATCCAAAGAGGATATCCTTTATCTAAAATTAAAGATCTTTATCAAATTTCAAATAAATTATCATCTGAAACTGGCACAAAATTTTACGTCGTTAAAGCTCAAATTCATGCTGGTGGAAGAGGAAAAGGTGGTGGTGTAAAAGTTGCTAAAAATTATAATGAGTTAAAGAGCTATTCTTCATCAATATTAGGAATGATGTTGAAAACTCCTCAAACTCCGAAGGAAGGTAAGCTTGTAAATAAAATACTGATTGCTGAAGATGTTTACTATCCTGGTGAAAGTAAACATGAAGAGTTTTATATTTCAATTCTGCTCAACAGGTCTAGCTCAAAAGTTATGATAATGTATTCTACAGAAGGAGGCGTTGATATTGAGTCGGTAGCCGAAAATACTCCAAGCCTTATTTTTTATGAGGAAGTCAACCCATCTATTGGTTTAATGCCAAACCAAGCAAGGAAAGTAGCATTTAATTTAGGATTAAGTGGAGTTTCACTAAAAAATATGATAAGGTTTATTTCATCTTTATATAACGCCTACGTTAAAACTGATGCTTCCTTGTTGGAAATCAACCCTGTATTAAAAACAGCAGATGACAAGATTATAGCTGTTGATGCAAAGATGGTCATTGATGATAACTCTATTTTTAGACATAATTCATATGCTGGTTTAAGAGATGAATCTGAAGAAAACCCCGTTGAAACAAAAGCCAGATCTGTTGGTTTAAATTATGTTAATCTTGATGGAAATATTGGATGTATGGTCAACGGTGCCGGTCTTGCTATGGCAACCATGGATCTAATTAAGCAATCAGGTGGCGAACCAGCAAATTTTTTAGACGTTGGAGGTACTGCAGATGCTGATAGGGTAGAAGTAGCTTTTAAGCTAATCCTCCAAGATCCTAAAGTAAAGGCTGTACTAGTTAATATTTTCGGGGGTATAGTAAGGTGTGATAGAGTTGCAAAAGGTATAGTTCAGGCATATAAAAATATTAAGGATGAAATTAAAGTTCCGATAATAGTAAGGCTTGAGGGTACAAATTCAACTGAGGCAAAAAAGATTATTGACGATTCAGGGTTACAAATTTTTAGCGCATCTAGTTTTTCCAACGTTACAGATATAATAAAAGAGGTTTTAAAATAAAATTGTCATAATGTCATGACATTTTAGTTAAAATAAGACAAAAAGTCATAAAAATGAGATCGGCTCATCTTTTGTAACATATATGTAAAATGTTTAATTAAAAATTAATAATTATGAATATTATAAAAAGAACAAATTATCCTTTAATGTTTGATGAATTCTTTAATGATTTTTTCAATGTTAAAGAAATGAATATCCCACCATACAATATAATTGAAAAGGAAGAAAACTTTCAAATTGAATTTTCAGTTCCTGGATCCAATAAGAATGATTTTCAAATTGAAATTGAAAATGATTATTTAAAAGTGTGTAAGGAAAAGAAAGAATCAAATATCTCTCACAATTACTCAAGACAACAATTTGGTTATAATTATTTTGAAAAATCCTTTTTTCTTCCAGAAACTATCGATTTAAGTAAAGTCACTTCCAAATATGATAATGGAATATTAAGAATAATGCTGCCTAAAAAAAACGAGGTTATCATACATAATAAGAAGAAATTAATTACTGTTAAATAAAAAAAAGCGGGTTCTACCCGCTTTTTTTATAACTATCAATCAAGTCTCTAAGTTTAGCGGCTTCAATAAAATCTAGATCTTTTGCGGCTTTAACCATTTCTTTTCTTAAATCAGAAATTATTTTTTTTCTTTTTTCATCTGATATTTTAGTGTCAATTTTGAATTCTTTATTATTCTTTAATGTATTAATATTTGTTTCTTCTTTTTCCTTTGCATCAAATGTTGACATTACATTTTTAATGATTTGTTTTGGTGTTATTCCATTTTTTATATTATAATCCATTTGTTTTTTTCTCCTTTCCAGGGTAATCCTTAATGTATGATTGATGCTTTCAGTTTTCTTATCTGCATACAATATAGCTTTACCATTAATATTTCTTGCTGCTCTACCAATTGTCTGGATTAATGATCTTTTGCTTCTGAGAAAACCTTCTTTATCAGCATCTAATATTATAACCAACGAAACCTCAGGTAAATCCAATCCCTCTCTCAGAAGGTTAACTCCAACTAGTACATCGAAATCTCCAGATCTTAACTCATTTAATATTTCAACTCTTTCTATTGTATCTATATCACTGTGGATATATTTAGATTTTACTTTCACTTTATTTAAAAAACCAACAAGTTCTTCAGCCATTTTCTTGGTCAACGTTGTTATTAATACTCTTTGGTTTTTTTCAATTCGTTTTTGAACTTCATCCAAAACATCATCTATTTGATTTTCAGTCGATCTAATTTCAATTTCAGGATCCAATAATCCTGTGGGTCGAATAACTTGTTCTACAATAATTCCTTCAGATTTATTAAGCTCATAATCAGATGGTGTTGCACTAACAAATATTACTTGATTTTGTAACCCCTCAAACTCTTCAAAATTTAATGGTCTATTGTCCATTGCTGATGGAAGTCTAAAACCATATTCAACCAGGTTTTCTTTTCTACTCCTATCACCTCCGTACATTGCTCTTATTTGTGGAATAGTAACATGACTCTCATCAATTATAGTCAAGAATTCATCTGGAAAGTAATCAATGAGGCAAAAGGGTCTCGTACCAGGTTCTCTACCATCAATGTATCTTGAATAATTTTCTATTCCAGAGCAATAACCTAATTCTTGCATCATTTCAATATCAAATAATGTTCTTTCATTTAATCTTTTAGCTTCCAAATTTTTTCCTACAGACTTAAAAAAATCAACTTGTCTACCAAGATCTATCTGTATCTGATCAATTGCTTTTATAAGAGTACTTTCCTGAGTAGAAAACATATTTGCTGGATAGATTGAAATTGATTCAATTTGATTAATTTTATTTTTTTCAGTGTAAAGAATTTCATCAATAGATTCAATATGATCTCCAAAGAAATTTACCCTAATAATGCAATCTCTGTAGCTTAAACTAATATCGACAACATCTCCAGTGACCCTAAATGAGCCTGGACTTAAATCTGATGTACTTCTACTATACAATGAGTTAGAAAGCTTTCTTAAAAAAGATGTCCGTGAAATATTAGAGTTTTGATTAATTTCAATTGTATTTCTTTTATAGTCGACAGGGTTACCAATACCATATAAGCATGATACTGATGCAACAACTATTACATCATTTCTGCCTGAAAGCAAGCTTGTTGTAGTACTTAATCTTAACTTCTCAATTTCGTCGTTAATTGAAAGATCTTTTTCTATATAAGTATTTGTAATAGGAATGTAAGCTTCGGGTTGGTAATAATCATAATATGAAACAAAATATTCTACTAGATTATGTGGAAAATAATCTTTAAACTCTTTATAAAGTTGAGCTGCTAAAGTTTTATTATGTGCAATTATGAGTGTAGGTTGATTTATTTCCTTTATTACATTTGCTACAGTAAAAGTTTTACCTGATCCAGTGACACCCTCAAGTGATTGATATCTTACATTTTGTTTAATTCCATCAACCAGATTTGAAATAGCTTTTGGTTGATCGCCAGCTGGTTTATAATTTGATTGAAGATTGAAATTCAAATCTAAATAGTTTAACTTGCAAAATTACTAATTAGAAAGCTTTAAATCTAAAAATTTTAGCTTTACTTAAATTTTTGTTTTGAGTAATAAAAGTAAAGATGTAATAATTTCAAAAAAGAAGCCCAGCTATAAAATTTCAAACTATCTGGAGGATTATTTAAAAAATTACAATCGTATTCAAAAAATCCCTATTGAATATAACGATCTTAAAAGGTATGTTGGGTCAGTAAAGGTTATTGATAATGATGATAATGATACATTATGGCAAAGAGTTTTTTTTAATGACTCTGAAAGATTTGAAATTGAAAAAAATTTAAAACTTGTATACAACCTATTATACTCCGATGGTAGTAATGAAAATATTGATTTTTTGGTGGTTGATGCTATTGATTATTGCACTTTTGGTAATTCTAATCCTTTTCGCATAAAGATTAGAAATAAATTAAATGATAATTTTACATACTACTATGTGAAGGTTGCGGATTCTTCTAGAATTTATGGTCTTGAGCTAGAGCATATCACTTCACCATATAATTTAAATTTTATAATTAATAATGATACTTTAATTGAAGAACACATAACGGGAATACCAGGTGATGATTTTTTTAAAAATTATTTAACCAAGTGCTCGGATAGTGAAAAATCTCAAATTGCAAAAGAGTTTGTAAAATTTAGTGAAAGATGTATGATCAGACTCTTAGGTGATATGAGAGCTTATAATTATGTTATTATTCCAACTCATGATTTCGATCAGGTTGTCTATAAAATTCGTGCGATTGACTTCGATCAACAATCATATGAGGGTGACTTTAAAGTGTATCGACCTCAGCTTTTCAAAGAAAACAAACCTGTTATTGATTTAATTAGAGAAAAACTTATCAATAGTTCCATCAATCAATATAAAATAGAGGAGAGAGCTATTATTGTTAAAAGAGTTTTGGGTTCAAAAAAAAGAATAAATAGTTTAATCGAGTCAATGAAAAAAGATATTATTTCGATTGATGAAAATGTACAAAGTCTTACTAAACAAATTTATCATTTGACTAAAGACAATAAATTCAAATATTCTCAATCAATGGGGGATATAATGGAAACATCACTTAATTATTTATTAAGTAATTATGAAAATCACTCAATGCTAAGGACTAATTAATCTTTAATGTTTAGGTACCAATTGAATTGAAATCCAAAAATAAGAATCGCAATAAATAAGTGTAGTGGCTGAGATAGTATTGGAAAAGAGAAATAATACATCGATGCACCAGCAATAATTTCAACTAAGATTAAAATTAAAATTAATTTAATCCATTTCATCTCTAATTTAAGTTTAAATGAAAATATAAACAATAAAATATTTGATGCTAAAATTAAAATTGAAAAACTCCTGTGAACATAGAATTCAATGTTTGGGTTCGAAAGCCAAAGATTTTTTTTGTCAAAACCATAAACATCAATATTTAAATCAATAAATTCCCTAACCTTAAGTCCAATTAAAATTTGAATTAGCATCAGAAACATAGAAAAAAGGATAAATTTTCTTAGAAAATTAATATTTAACATTTGCTTTTTTAATAAGATAAATTAACATACAAACTATAAGAATTGCCATCAGCATGTGAATTGAAATTTTATATGGAGCTAAATTGGAATCTACTACTTGTTTACCGAGCCAAGCTTGAAAACCCATTGAAAAGACAATTAAAGCTGAAAAAAATACAATTTTCTTATTCCTTTTAAAATAATTTAAAGAAAATATAAACATCACTAAAGTTGATAGGCCTGCAATCGCACCTATTAATCTGTTAATGAACTCAAACCAGGTATTCATTGGACTAAATTTTGTATAATCATGTTTAGTATATTTAGTCCAATTAGCAACATCAAATTTTTCTTTTGAGGTAAATTTCTTTCTGGAATTATAAAAACTTTTTTTGTGTAAAATCATAACTCCCTTTCCATATTCTCTTTCAGGTTTCCAAGTAATTTTTTCAATATTTGTTGGGGGAATTAAATAACCAAAACATTTTGGCCAGTCTGGACAACCCATACCGCTTCCAGTCATGCGAACAAGAGATCCTGCAAGAATTACAAGCAATACCAATACTAGCGATAGTTTACTAAAAAAAATAAATCTTTTATTCATTAATTTTTAATCCTAAGCTTTTGGCTTTTTTGTACATAAGTTCTTTAGCTTCATCATATGAGTTAGATATTACACCATTTAGGATTGCTTCTTTAATATGTTCTTTTATGATACCAATTTCTTTACATGGTTTTAATCCAAATGAGGACATAATTTCCTCACCTGAAATTGGAGGTTGAAAATTTCTTATTTGATCCCTTTCCTCAACAATTTTAATCTTTTCCCTGACTATTTTAAAATTGTTTAAATATTTTTTTTGTAAATGCTCATTTTTTGTGGTTATATCAGCTTCACAAAGGGTTAAAAGATCATCAATATCATCACCAGCATCAAAAATTAATCTTCGCACTGCTGAATCGGTAATGTTCTCAAGAGATAAAACAATTGGTCTGGAACTTAATAAAATAAGTTTTTTTATATATTTCAATTTTTCATTCAATGGTAGTTTTAGACGCCTAAAAATCTTATCTACCATTTTTGATCCTACATATTCATGACCATGAAATGTCCAACCAATTTTTTTGTTAAATTTTTTTGTTTTAGGTTTCCCAATATCATGTAAAAGAGCAACCCATCTTAACCAAAGATTTTCGGTATTTTCACATATATTATCTAATACCTTTAAAGTATGATAAAAATTATCTTTATGAGTTTTCCCCTCGATCTCATCAATTCCTTGTAAATCACAAATTTCAGGCAAAATTAATTCCAATAATCCACTTTCCTTTAAAACTTTTAATCCAACAGAGGGTTGTTTTGACATTAAAATTTTATTTAACTCATAATTTATTCTCTCTTTAGAAATTATTTCAATTCTCTCTTTTTCACTTTTAATAAATTCTAAATTATTTTTATCAACTAAAAAGTCAAGTTGAGATGCAAATCTAGCTGCTCTCATCATCCTTAAAGGATCGTCATAAAAAGTTGTTTTTGGATCCAGAGGTGTACGAATTATTTTTTTATCAATATCAGCTCTTCCATTGAATAAGTCGATAATTTCACCATAATTTTTTTTATTTAATGATATTGCTAGGGAATTAATTGTGAAATCTCGTCTTGAAAGATCCTCAACAAGTGTACCTTGCTCAACAACAGGATTTCTGCTATCCTTTGAATAACTTTCTTTTCTGGCTCCAACAAACTCGATTTCATAATTCTCAGTTTTCAGCATAGCTGTTCCAAAGTTTTTAAAAATCTGTAATTTTTTATTTAATTTATTTGATATGATTCTGGCAAAATCTATACCATTACCTAAAACCATAACATCAATATCTTTATTCTCTCGATTTAAAATTAGGTCTCTTACAAAACCTCCAACCAGGTAGACTTCTTTTCCACTTAATTCGGCTTCAATTGAAATAGTTTCAATTATTGAAATATTTATATTTTTAAATAAATCATTCATCAAATTATGATCTAATTATTTCAAAATTATTTTCATCTAAAACCTTGATTATTTTCGAAGGTATTTGTTTATCACTTCTAATACTTTCCACATAATAATCTACACCATCGATAATATTTTTATCAATATCTGAGTTTTTAATTGGAAATGCAGAACCAGTAATATTAGCGGAAGTTGATGTTATCGGTCTATTTAATTTTTTAATAATTTCTAAGCAAAAATTATTTTTTGGTATTCTTATCCCCATTGTTTCATAGTTTAATTTTTCTTTATTTAAGTCATTGAAGATGACTGTAGTTGGCTTTTTATCATTCAAATATTCCTTGGCAAAATCAGGTATTTTTTTTACGTATTGTTCAACCATTTCTAAGCTATTCATTAAGTGAATTAGTGGTTTTTTTGAATCACTCCCTTTTAATTTATTTATTCTATTAATTGCTTCATTATTATGTGAATCAGATCCAATTCCATAAATAGTATCAGTAGGGTATAAAATTATTCCACCATTATTGAGTATTTCTACACATTTTTGAACTTCTATATTAAAGTTTGTCATGCTATTTATACTGAGACATTGTAGTCTCTTAGTGCCTCGTTAAGAGAAGTTTTTTTATTCGTACTTTCCTTTCTTTTTCCAATAATTAAGGCACATGGAACATTAAAGGATCCAGCATTAAATTGTTTTGGTTCACTACCTGGTATTACTACTGATTTCTCAGGAACATAGCCCTTCAAATAAATAGGTTTTGAGCCCGTAACATCTATAATTTTGGTAGATCCAGTTAACACAACATTAGCACCCAAGACTGCTTCTTTTTCAACTTTTACTCCCTCAACAATAATACTTCTAGAACCAAGAAAAACATTGTCTTCAATTATTACAGGGGAAGCTTGCACGGGTTCTAAAACTCCACCAATTCCAACACCACCACTAATATGAACGTTTTTACCAACTTGAGCACAGCTTCCTACAGTAGCCCATGTATCAACCATTGTCCCAGATCCTACATTTGCACCAATATTGACGTAACTTGGCATTAAAACAGCGCCTTTTTCTATAAAAGATCCATACCTACATATAGCATGAGGAACCACTCTTATTCCCATTTCTTCAAAACCTTTTTTAAGAGGAATTTTATCATGAAATTCAAATGGGCCAATCTCAATCGTTTTCATTTTCATCAGAGGGAAGTATAAAATAACAGCTTTTTTGATCCAATCATTCACAACCCAATCATTGTTTACCTTTTCAGCTATTCTAATAGCACCCTTATCTAATAGCTCAACAGTTTTCAGTACCGTGTCGGAATATTCTTTTTTATCCATTAATACTCTGTCTTCCCATAATAATTCAATAATTTCTTTCATTACAATTTTTTTACAAATATAACTATCGTTCAAATATATATTTTTGTTAGACAGAATATAATTAATACTTAATTTTGTCAAATGAGTAAAATTCTTGGTTTAGACTATGGTAAAAAAAGATGTGGCATATCAATTACAGATGAACTTCAGATAATTGCATCTCCTTTGACAACCATTGATACCAAGAAATTGATGGATTTTTTAAAAGAAATCATAGTAGAGGAAAGTATTTCAACTATTGTAATTGGTCTGCCTAAAAATAATAGAAATAATATTTTTGAATTAGAAAAAACTATAATTGATGAGATAAAAAAAATTAAGATTCTTTTTCCTAATTTAAAAATTCACAGAGAAGATGAGCGTTTCACATCAAAGTTATCGTCTATATATTTAAACGAAATAACTAAAAAAAGAAAAGTAAAAATTGACAAAAAAAATCTTGATAAAATAAGTGCCTCCATTATATTAGATTCATATTTAAAAAAAAATAAATGATTTTACCAATTTTATCATATGGAAATCCTATTTTAAAAAAAAAATGTGATGAAATTGATTCCACTTATTCTAACCTCAAAAACTTACTTCAAGACATGTGGGAAACTATGTATAATGCTCAAGGTGTTGGTTTGGCTGCTCCACAAATTGGAAAATCAATTAGATTATTTATTATCGATGCTACACCTTTTTTTGAAGAAAACAATGCTACAGAATTTGAATTAAATAATTTAAAAAGAGTTTTTATTAATCCTAACTTAACTATAGCTGAGGCTGAATCATGTAATTTCAATGAAGGATGTTTAAGTATTCCAGAAATTCGGGAAGATATTAAAAGGGTAGATTCTATTAAAATTGATTTTTATGATGAAAAATTTAACTTTCAATCACTAAACTTTTCTGGAATATTAGCGCGAGTTATTTTACACGAATATGATCATATTGAAGGTATTTTATTCACAGATAGAATATCAAAGTTTAAAAAAACATTGATTCAAAAAAAATTAAATAAAGTTTCTAGAGGTCAAATTGAGGTTAATTACCCAATGAAGTTTTTCAAAAAATGAAAAATAAAAATCAATATTCAATAGAGGATTTACTTGATATTATGTCTGAGTTAAGGAATAAATGTCCATGGGATCAAAAGCAAACATTCGATACATTAAAAAAGTTAACAATTGAGGAGACCTATGAATTAGTTGATGCTATTGATAAAAAAAAATATGATGATATTAAAGATGAATTAGGAGACTTGCTTTTACATATTATTTTTTACTCCAAGATTGCATCAGAAAATAAAAAATTTAATTTTAATGATGTTTTAAATTCATTGATTGAAAAATTAATTTACAGACATCCTCATATTTATGGGGATATCAAAGTAAGTACTATTGATGAAGTAAAAAAAAACTGGGAAAGGTTAAAGGTAAAAGATAAAAATAAAGGAATTTTATCTGGTGTTCCTAATCATTTACCAAGTCTTATTAAAGCTCATAGAGTTCAAGATAAAGTTGCAAGTATTGGTTTTGATTTTCCAAACGTGAAACATACAATAGATAAAATTAAAGAGGAATTTGAAGAGTTTAATTCTGCTTTGCTATCCCAAAATAAATCAGAAATAGAGGAAGAATTTGGAGATATCCTTTTTTCTCTAATAAATTATTCTAGACATATTGGGATAGACTCTAATGAATCACTAAAGAAATCAACAC
>CACLGQ010000024.1 GCA_902606555.1 uncultured Bacteroidota bacterium | reverse complement strand
GGTAGAAGTGAGGATATTGGATATTTTATATCTTTAGGTTTTACTGACACAGAGAGTCAATTAGAAGGTGCGGATTACACCCACACACGTTATAATATAAGAACAAATTTAGATGTTAATTTAACAAAAAATTTGACTGCTAGGTTAGACCTTTCCTACTTTCAAACCACACTAGATAAGGCACATTTTAATACTGAAACACTGTATAATAGATTAAATGGAGGAAAGCCAACATATCTTTATGAATATCCAGATAAATCTTACCCATCACATACAGGTCAAGCAAGTGTTCAGGCACCAAATTATATGATTAAAAAAGATTTTTCTGGTACAATAGTAAATCGTGATAATAACTTGAGAGGAGCTATAAGTCTTACATATGACGTACCATTTATTTCAGGTATGTCCATTACTGGGTCCTTAAATATGGAAGCTCAAAATGAGTGGAATAAAAATATCCAAAAAAGGTTCGCAGCTTATGAATATGACCCTACAACCGCAGACATATATAGTGTATATGGTTTTGTTAATAGGGATGTGATAAGTGTCAATGCGGATAGAGATATGGAACTATTACCTAAGCTTACAGTTACATACGATAAAGAATGGGATGATAATGTAATTAATGCATTATTTGTTGCTGAGTCTACAACTTTTAAAAGAGACTACTTAATGGGATCTAGAACAGATCCATTGTCTTTTGAAGCGCCTTATTTAAATTATTCGTCAAGGGCTGAATTAGACAATGCCGAAATTTTTTCGGAAAGTGCTAGATCAAGTTATGTAGGTAGGGTGAATTATTCATATCAGGACAAATATTTATTTTCTGCTACTATGAGAGCTGATGCAACTGCAAGATATTCTATCGAGGGTCGTTGGGGTTATTTTCCAAGTTTAAGTTTTGGCTGGAGAATATCCGAGGAAGATTTTATGAATGACAATACTTCATGGAATAATTTAAAATTAAGAGCGTCTTATGGTATAATGGGTAATGATGCAGTGTCAAACTTTGACTTTTTAACTGGTTATAATATTGCTAATGGATTTTATTTATTCAATGGAGATCCATATCCAATAATCTCATCCGCAGGATTAGCAAATGCGCTTGTTACTTGGGAAACCATGAAAATTGCAAATGTTGGTCTTGAGGGTACATTGTGGGATGGAGGACTTGGTTTTGAATTAGATGTTTTCTATAGACTAAGAGAAGATATATTAGCTGTTCCAACAGAGGGTGTTCCCTTCAACTTTGGTGCTAGCCTTCCTAGAACAAACCTTAATACCAGAGACAATAGAGGTTTTGATTTAATGATTAAACACAGAGGAAAAGTTGGAGCTGTTAGCTATGAAATTAATCCTATGATTTCATGGTCGAGAGGAAAATATGTATCATGGGATGAAAATATTCTTCCAACTGAAGGTGTTGATGCTGCTACAGCTGCTGCAAATGCTGCGTATAATAATAGATATTCCAGAACTGGTCAATGGGATGATAATCAGTGGGGCTTCAATGCGACTGGATTTTTCACTTCTCAAGATCAGATTGATAATCATCCAATTGATGCTGATAATGCAGGTAACCAGACAGTTATTGTTGGTGACTTAATCTTTGTTGATCAAAATGGTGATGGAGTACTTGACTTTAAAGATCAGGTTATAATTGGTAAAGGAGGTATGCCCAAATGGAACTTTAGTTCTTGGACAAATGCTAAATGGGGTAATTGGAGTGTTCAAGCCCTATGGCAAGGTGCTGCAGGTTATACGATTCAATTTGGTGGACCACAAAGTTGGCAAGGTTTAAATAGCCATCAATCAGTACCTTCGAAGGTTGCGTATGATAATAGATCTATTAAGGGTGCTAATGGTGATATAGAGATATTAGGAAGATTTCCACCAGCTAATAACACAGGTGGTGTTCCTCAAATAAGTCAACGTGCTAGTGATTTCACGAGAATTGATGCCGTTTATTTAAGGTTAAAAACCTTAAATATTGCATATAATGTTCCAAAAAATATTACCAATAGTTTGGGAATAGATAACGTTCAATTGTATCTCGCTGGCAATAATGTGTTTACAATTGATAATCTTGGTATATGGTCTGGTGGTTATGACCCAGAAATTACTGGTAATCATCAAGCGAGATATCCAACCACGAAGTCATGGACTACTGGTTTAAAAATTAATTTTTAAATGAAAATAAAAACAATTAAATTGCAATTAATTATGAATAAAATAATAAAAACACTTTGCTTTGTTCTTCCAATGATGTTATTTGTAGGATGTGCTGATTTAGATCTACTACCTACCAACATGATTGCAGAAGATGCTGTTAAAAATGATCCGAAATTAGTTGAGGCGTTTTTAACAAAAATTTACCATCAAACTCGCTGGGAAACTAATGATCACAGGGGGCAAAGAGATGGTGGTATCTTGAATGATAAACACTGGAGATTTTATGATTGGGTTGTTGGTGGTGAAGGAACCCTGATGGCTCCATGGCAGAGAGCTGTTGGTGTTTCAGGTCAAATTCCAACTAGTGCAGGAGCCAATGAAGCTGCAAATTATTGGGCATATGGAAATATTAGATCAGCTAATGAAATCATTGAAATTCTTAACGAAGCTACTTTCGATCCAACCACAATCAGCCAACAAATTGGTGAAGCTAAATTTTTAAGAGCATTTATGTACTTAGAAATGGCAAAAAGGTATGGTGGAGTACCAATAGAGTTAGTCCCTAAGCAACTTGACGCATCTTATGATGAGTTAATGACACCAAGATCTACCTTACAAGACGTGTTTGCTCAAATAATTGCTGATTGTGATGCTGCAATAGCGGCTCTCCCAGGTGATGCTATGGTAGGTAAGGCAACAAAATGGGCTGCTCATGCATTAAAAAGCAGAGCTTCACTCTACGCTGCAAGGATTGCAAAATATCATCCTCAGTCAGCAGATGGATTAACTTCAATTCCTGCAAGCTTGGCAACTGGTTATTATACAATGTCCCATGCCTCAGCCAGTGCTATTATTGACAGTGGAAAACACCCATTACACAGAGGTGGAGGCACTTATCAAAAAACTTTTTCAGAGGTTTTAACTTTGGAAGGTAATAGTGAGCAGATCTTTGTAACTCAATATGACGTGGGATTAGGTAAAACACACCAGCATGGTTACTTTTCAATGCCAGATGGTTTTAAAGCAGGTTGGGGTTCTAACATCCATATCTACGAAGCATCTGCTGAAAGATTTGAGTATAAAGATGGTTCACCAGGTAATAAAAATAGAAGACTGTTTAATAACAGGACTTTCTTTGATATTGAAGACGTAGTTTATCAAAAAGATCCAAGATATTTAGCAAAAGCTTGGACACCTGAAGAAGTTTATGCTGGACGAAGTGTCTGGTTCCATGATAATACCATTGGACCAAGTAATCCTAATGTTAAAGGAAGAGGAGGTGATGTAGCACCTAGAAGAGCTCCCCCTAGAAATAGAAATAGAGGAGGTAGACTTGCTCAACACAGAGTACCATTAGATGGAAGTTATGAGTTTATTGCTTATAACAATGATGGAATGGACTATGTAGTATTTAGAACTGGTGAAATGTATTTGAATGCTGCTGAAGCTGCTTTTGAAATTGGAAAGCCTGTAAGAGCTAAACAAATGCTAAATGCAGTTAGAAACAGAGTTGGTATGCCACCAAAACAACAAGCTACATTAGCAAATATTAAAAATGAGAGATTTGTTGAGTTGTATGGTGAAAATCATCATTTGACCGATCTTAAAACTTGGAGAGACGCTGAGGCTGCAATACATATGAAACCAAAATGGGGAGTAAAATGGTTTAGAAGAGGTTCAGATGGTATGTATAAGGCTAGAAGATGGAGATGGAATTTCTCGCAAAATACACCTTTCCTTCCAAAAATGTACTGGTTACCAATAGGAAATGGAAGGATTGCTGATAATCCTAGTTTAGTAGAAAACCCAGGTTATTAAACTCTGTCAAATTAGTTTATTCATTAAAAAAAGGATCCAAAATTTGGGTCCTTTTTTTTATATTTAAAGTGTATGAGATTTTTAATAGTAATATATATATCAACTATCTCCTGTTCTTCGATTAATTTAGGTGGTGATTTAAAATCAGATGAAAAATATGATATTGGATATGGGTTAGAATCAAAAAAATCCTCATTAAACTCTACTCAAGTTTTGGATGGTGAAAAATTGATAGTTGGTGCAAGTTATGACACTAACGAGACATTGAGAGGGCAAATTTCAGGATTAACTGTAAAAAAATCAGACAATAGCGTACCAGATGATTTTTCCTCTTTTGTGATTAGAAATTTTTCTAACCCTCCCCTAATTATAGTTGATGGGATGGAATCAACAATTGAAAATCTTGATCCAAATGACATCCAAACTATTTCAATACTTAAAGATGCTGCTGCAGCTATTTATGGCTCAAGAGCTGGAAACGGTGTAATCATTGTAAAAACAAAAAGGGGAAGATAAAATGCATAAAATTTGTCTTTATTTTATTTTATTATTGTTTTCTTGTTCAAAGCCGCCGAACAATCCTAATCTTCTTTTTATACTAGTTGATGATCTTGGATGGACAGATGTTTCATATAATGGCTCAGATTTTTATGAAACATATAATATTGACCGATTAAGTTTAAGCAGTATGCTGTTTTTTAATGCATATGCGTCAAGTTCAGTATGCTCTCCCACAAGAGCTTCTATAATGACGGGTAAACATCCTGCTCGTTTGAACATTACAGATTGGATTCCTGGTCTTGAGGAGCAAAATAACTATGATACTACTAAGAATATTTTAAATGGCCCGAATGATAGAAATGAACTCCCTTTAAACGAAACGACTATTGCTGAAGTTTTAAAAATGAATGGTTACAAAACTTTTTATTCTGGAAAATGGCATTTGGGTAGCGAGGGTCATTATCCTGAAGATCAAGGATTCGACATAAATATTGGAGGGTTTGAGAAGGGTAGTCCAATGGGAGGATATTATTCTCCTTATAAAAACCCTAGTATGACTGATGGACCTGATGGAGAATATTTAACTGATAGACTCACTAGTGAAGCAATTGATTTTATCGACTCTAGAGATAAATCAAAACCTTTTGCTGCCTTTTTGTCTTTTTATAACGTACATACACCTATTCAGGAAAATAAAGATTTTTATGATTATTACCTCGAAAAATTGAATGGTTATGAAGATAAAAAACCATTGACAAAAAAAGAAGGTGATGCTATAACAGTTCTCAATCACAGAAATCCTAAGTATGCATCAATGGTTCATGCAACTGATTATAATGTTGGCAGAATCATTAATTATTTAAAGAAAAATGAGCTTTTTGATAATACGTTAATTGTATTTACATCAGATAATGGCGGATTATCTACCCAAGGAAAAGTAGCACCAACATCAGTATATCCATTAAGAGCTGGAAAAGGATGGTTATATGAGGGTGGGATTAAAATACCTCAGCTTATCAAACTTCCTGGACAAGCATACCGAGAAATAATATACGAACCAGTCGTATCATATGATTTATTTCCTACTATATTAAATGCAATGGGCTTAAAATATGAGATAGATAATGTCGATGGAATGGACTTGAATGCTTTATTTTTAAATAAAGAGCTCGATAGAGAATATATTTTTTGGCATTTTCCTCACTACCATGGAAGTCTGTGGAAACCTGGATCGGCAATAAGAAATAAGGGTTGGAAACTACTTCAATTTTATGAGGAAAATACTAAAGAATTATATAACTTATATGATGATTTTAGTGAGTCAAACAATTTAGCGAATACTTATCCTGAAATTGTTGATAATTTATCTAGAAAAATGGAGGAGATAAAGCTTGAGTTGAATGCAAACAAAACAACAATAAATAATAATTACAAAAAATGAGAAAAATATACCTAATATTAACTATAATTTTCCTTGCTGGATGTTCTAATAAAGATGAAAGACCCAATATACTATTTATTATGTCTGACGATCATGCCTATCAAGCAATTAGTGCATACAGTGATAAACTCATCCAAACGCCTAATATTGATAGGATTGCCGATGAAGGAATTTTATTTACAAATGCATGTGTAACCAATTCAATATGTGCTCCGTCGAGAGCCGTGATACTCACAGGAAAACATAGCCATTTAAATGGAAAAATTGATAACCACGCTAAGTTTGATACAACACAAGTAACATTTCCTCAATTATTTCAAAAAGCAGGTTATCAAACGGCTATGTATGGAAAATTACATTTTGGAAATAATCCTAAAGGAGTGGATGATTTTTTGATTCTTCCCGGTCAAGGCAGCTATATTAACCCACTTTTCTTGGGAAAGAAAAAAGACACTTTAATTACTGGTTATGTTACAGATATTATAACTGACTTAACACTTGACTGGTTTAAAACAAAAAGAGATGACAGTAAACCTTTTATGATGATGTATTTACACAAAGCACCTCACCGTCCATGGTGGCCAAGCACTGAAAAATTTGCAGAGTTTTATGAAATGGAGTTCCCTGAGCCAGAAACACTTTTTGATGATTATTCAAACAGAGGAAGTGCTGCGAAATCTGCAGAAATGAATATTTTAACTCATATGAGGTATTCTCATGATAGTAAAGTTAGGCCTGAAACTATAAAAGAAATGGGTAAAGTAGAACCAGAAATCGTTTATATAAGGGGAGATGGCATGCAATTAAGAGAAAATCCAAATGATTTTCATGGACCGTATACTAAACGAGCAAATGATGAGCAAAAAGCTAAATATGAGGTTGTTTTGGATAAAATTAATAATGATTTTAGAGAAAATTGGCCAGGAATGAATGATGAGGAAAAAATGAAGTGGAAATTTCAAAGGTATATGCAAGATTATTTGGGTACAATATCATCAATTGACGATAATGTAGGTAGAGTTTTGGATTACCTCGAAGAATCAGGTCTTGATAAAAATACAATTGTAGTTTACACCTCTGACCAAGGTTTCTATTTGGGTGAACATGGCTGGTATGATAAAAGATTTATTTATGATGAGTCATTTAAAACCCCTTTACTAATTAAATGGCCAAATAAAATCAAACCCGGAATATCAAACGATGAAATGGTACAAAATCTTGATTTCGCTCAAACATTCTTAGAAGCTGCAATGATCGATGTACCTGAGGATATGCAAGGTGAAAGCCTTTTACCGCTTTTAAAAGGTGAAAATGATAAATGGACAAGAGAAGAGGTTTATTATCATTATTATGAGTATCCATCTGTTCACATGGCCAAAAGACATTATGGAATTGTCACAAAGGAATATAAGTTAGTTAGATTTTATTATGATGTAGATGAATGGGAATTGTATGATAGATTGAATGACCCAAATGAGATGAAAAATGTTTACAATGACCCAGCTTACTCTGATGTTGTAGAGGATTTAACTGTAAGATTAAAAAATTTAAGAGTAAAATATAAAGATTCAGAAGAGTTGGACAAGAAGTTTTTATACTAAATGAAGTTACTACTAGTATTAATTTTTCTTACTTCAATTAATTTAAATAGTCAGATTGAGTTTAGTAATCTTTTCTCTGATAATATGGTTCTCCAACAAGAATCTCATGTAAATTTCTGGGGAAAAGCTAAAAAAAATCAAGAGCTTATCATTACTACTTCTTGGTCTAGAAAAATTAACAGAACTGTTGTTAAAAATGATGGCAGTTGGGAAGTAAAAATTAAAACACCTAGTGCTGGGGGTCCTTACAATA
Organism: uncultured Bacteroidota bacterium; assembly: GCA_902606555.1. GTDB lineage: Bacteria > Bacteroidota > Bacteroidia > Flavobacteriales > Flavobacteriaceae > Eutrophosalina. The sequence continues at coordinate 5,433 of CACLGQ010000024.1, read as the reverse complement.
TTCAACTTACATGTGATGGCGAAACAAAAACAATTAATAATGTATTAATTGGTGAGGTTTGGCTTGCAAGTGGTCAATCTAATATGGAAATGACATTATCCGGAAACAATCGTGAGCCGGTTATTGGTTCATTGGATGCTATTGCTAATTCCAATAACTCAAGAATCAGATTTTTTAATGTAAAAGAAAGAGTTAGTAAAGAGCGAATTAGTAATGTTGAAGGTGAATGGTTGCAAGCTAATTTTAAAAATACTCCAAATTTTAGTGCTGTTGCCTATTCTTTCGCTAAATATTTAAATCAAGTTTTAGACGTTCCCTTTGGGATAATTAATTCCCCAAAAGATGGTTCTGTTGCTGAGGCATGGATAAGTCCTGAAGTTTTAAAAAAAATTGCTACTGATAAGGAGCTAAGTTATTATGCTCTACAGCCTCATAATAGTCCATCTGTACTATTCAATGGAATGATCAACGCTATAATTCCTTTTACAATTAAGGGCGTCATATGGTACCAGGGAGAGGGAAATTCAGGGCGATATCAAAACTATATGAAATTAATGAATGGATTAATTAAAAATTGGAGAGATGAATGGGGATTAGGTGATTTTCCTTTCTATTTTGTTCAGCTTGCTCCAAATGGATCGTTGGGAAAAGGTAATGGAACATCCCAAGCATTTTTGAGAGAAGCCCAGTTGAAAACAATGCTTTCAGTAAAAAATACAGGAATGGCAGTAACATTAGATATTGGAAGTACCATAACTAATCACCCACCTGAAAAACTTTTGATTGGAAAAAGACTTGCATATTGGGCATTAGCCAAAAATTATGGTTTTGATGGTTTACCTCACTCAGGTCCCATATACGAATCTATGAAAGTAAAAAATAATAAGGTATACGTTAATTTTAAATATGCTGAAAGTGGAGTTACTAGTTATGGTAAGCCATTAAATGGTTTTGAGATCGCTGGGAAAGACAAAATCTTTTACAATGCGGATGCTTCTATTGATCCACATTATTCGGCAGGATGGGAAAATAGAAGTGTTCTCACTCTAAGTAACAAAAATGTTTCAAATCCGCTATACATCAGATACGGTTGGAAAAATTATATTGTAGGTACACTTTACAATGTTGAGGGTTTACCTGCATCATCATTTAGATCATATGACTTTGATTAACATTACAATATGCGATTTCATTATTTAATATTTTTTCTCTTTTCAATTTCTCTTTTTTCCCAAATCAAGATGAATAATTTATTTTCTGATAATATGGTATTACAGAGGAACTCAAATGTTAACGTTTGGGGAAAATCAAATCCTAATCAGATAGTGACTGTATATTCTAGTTGGAACAATAAATCAGTTAAAACAAAATCAAACAGCAATGGTGATTGGATATTAAAAATTAAAACAGATAAAAGCGTTGGCCCATATGAACTTACTATCTCTACAAAAAATGAAACTAAACTTATTAGAAATATTTTGTTTGGTGAGGTTTGGTTTGCATCTGGGCAATCTAATATGGAAATGCCTTTGAACGGTTTTTTTGGTGAGCCTATTTATGGATCACAGGATATCATTGGAAAATCAATTAATTCTAACATTAGACTTTTAACTGTTGAAAGAAATTACAGTGCGACTCCTATTTTTGATTTTGAAGGTAAATGGCAAGAATCCAGACCCGGAAGCTCAGGAAATTTTAGTGCCGTTGCATATTCATTTGCAAAATATATTCATGAGTCTTTGGGAGTTCCTGTCGGCATTATTTCAAGTGCTTGGGGTGGAACACCAGCTGAAGCTTGGGCTGAAAAAAGTTTTTTGGACCAGGAATTTAAACCTGGTATAATTATTAATAATTCTGAAGAAAAATTTGAAGAGTATAATCCTGGTTATTTGTTTAACGCTATGCTAAATCCATTAATTCCTTTTACATTAAGAGGAGGGATTTGGTATCAAGGCGAAAATAATAGAGAAAGAGCAAAACATTACTCTAAACTAATGCAAGTTATGGTTGCTAGCTGGAGAGATAAGTGGGATTTAGGTGATTTTCCTTTTTATTTTGTTCAAATTGCTCCATTCAGCTATAATAACCCAAATGAAAGCAGTTCTGCAGAGCTCAGAGATGCACAGTTAGATGCGATGAGAAATATAAAAAATTCTGGTATGGTATCAACTGTTGATATTGGTGATTTATATTCTATTCATCCACCAGAAAAAGTTAAAGTTGGAAACAGACTAGCATATTGGGCACTTAATCAAACATATGGGTACAAATCAATTACTCCCTCCGGACCAGTCCCTATTTCTGCAAAAGTTGAAGAATCTAAGGTAACTGTAAGTTTTAATTATGCAGATAATGGACTTTATAATTTTAATGGCCCTTTAAAGGATTTTGAAATATCTGGCGAAGATGGTGTGTTTTTTGATGCAGAAGCACAAATATTTGAGGCCTCTATCATTATCCAATCTCACAATGTTTTAAAACCAAGGGAAGTTCGATATGGGTGGAAAAACTATTTTGAGGGAAGTTTATTTAATATTGAGGGTTTACCAGCAACATCCTTTTATATTAAGGATTTATTAAAATAATATCCTATATTTTATTTTTTTCATAATTAGATATTATAAAGTCATATACAGTTATTTATTAAATCTATTTATTTATAAATTAAGGCTTTAATCAAAATATTATGAAAAATTTAATTACAATTTTATTCGTTATGATTTCATATAACATTTCCTCACAAAAATGGATTAATGATTCTAATTGTGATGCTCAATCTTATGAGATTTTAAATGAAGCAATAACCCATTTAGCAAATTTAGAGCAGTTAACAGCTGTTGGAATGGCTAAAGCTGCTAAAATGAGTGATTCTGGTTGTGAATGTGCTAATCTTGTATTGGCTGCTGCTGCTGCAACTGATCCAAACTGGGGAACGAGAAAAGCAAAACTTGAAGGAGTTAACACCCAATTATTAAGTTCTGAAGAAAAAGCTTGGTATGACTTACTGGTTGAAACAACTAAAGGTGACGAAAATATATGGAGTGAAGTGTATTCTGATGCAATTAATAAATTTTCTGACAGTCCACTCATCAGCTGGGTTGGAATTGGAGGAACAGGTGCTGGTTGGGATGGATATATGGCTTTTTCCAAAAAATTTCCAGAAAATTCATCAGCAGCCTTTAATATGATTGCATACGGATATGCTTACGGCGAATATGGTGAAGAACCTGATTATGAAGCTGCATATGAAGCAATTGAAAAATCTAGGGAACTTCATCAAGGACCTAATGCATTGGATTCAAAAGCAGAGATTGCAGCTATGGAAGGTAAATATCAAATCGCTCTAAATAATCAATTAAAAGCTTTTGACTATGCATATTTTGCTTCACCTTATCAACCAAAATTACAGATATATTACAGAAATGTTGTCAAAGAAAATTTAACAAATAACTTGAAAGAAGCTCAAAGAGCTGTTCAAAAGGCAATTCTTGATGGAAATTATGAAGAATTTGAAAAATATATTTCTGAGGATATGAAATTGATTTCTGGAGACTCAAACCTTCAAGATTTTTATGAATTTAATAAAGAAAGCTTCTCAAGAGGAGCAAATGTCAATTGGGAAAGCTTTAATTTAAAAGATTTTGAAGTCAGTTTTTCACCTGATATGTCAATGGCTATATTAACCTTTTATGCAGAGGGCTCATACACATCTGGTGATTCTGAAGATATGATTGATTATAGTACAAGAGCATCCTCCGTTTGGATTGCGACTGATAGTGGATGGAAAACAGTCCATACAAATTGGGCACCTTATGGTGGAGGATCTGGTATTCCAAAAATTTAGAACACTAAAAATTATTTTAATTAAAAACCCAGGACTTTTCTTGGGTTTTTTATTTTAAATAGTTTGGTTTTGTAAATATAAATACACAACCGGGTAATGATGAAATTGCTGCAGAAATAGTAAAAAGCACTCCTATACTTGCCGCTAGCTCAGGGCTGAAACTAAGTATTGGAGCGGATGATAAAAATATATATTCTCTAATTCCAATACCCCCAAAAGAAAAGACAGAAAAAATTGATGATAAAATAAAAACTGTGATTATTTCAAGATAATTATTTTCTATTCCTAATGCATATAAAATTATAAATAATGAAATGAATTGTACAAAATGACTTACTGATGAGTAAATAAATGATTTCAAATAAATATTTTGATTTTTAAAAATTACTTTAACCAAGTAATATCCAGTTATATAAAATAAAATTATAGTTAATATTAGATACGTGAAATTAAAGGTCAAGAAAATAAGCTCATATAAGCTCATTAAAATACAACAAAGAACACCTAATCCAATTAGTCTATCCAAGAGTAATAATTTTACAACTTTAGATAATTTCCAATCAAATTTTTTGTTCATCAGAAAACTCTTATATGCATCACCACCAATTCCTCCAGGGATAAAAAAGTTATAAAACAAACCTATGAGATAAAGTGTGAAATTTTTTTTAAATGAAATAAGAAATTTATTATCGTTTAAAATGTAGCGAAGTCTTTCAGAACTTATTATTTGAGACGAAAAATAAATAAATGCGGCTAATACCAAATATGTAATATTAACACTATTTAATAATTTAAATAGCTTAGATAAATCAAGATTTGATACAGTGAAATAAACAAAAAAAACAGTAATAATTATTTGTAAAATAGAGAAAATCTTTTTTTTCAAATCAATTAAATTAATTGGAATTCAAATATTTTTTTGGTGTAGTGCCAAACTTATTTTTAAAAGCATTAATGAAATGACTTGCAGTGCTGTAACCCAAGTGTAAAGCTACCTCATTTACATTATAATTTTTTGAAGATAACATGTTGCTAGCTACGTTCATTTTATAATCATATAAAAATCCAAAAACAGTATTTCCGTAAACTTGTTTAAAACCTTCCTTTAAGTTTTTCAAAGAAATTTCAACTAGTTCAGCTAATTCTTTTAAACTAGGTGGCTCAGACATCCTACTGATTATAATTTCTTTGGCTTTTTTTATTTTTTTGACATTCTTATCATCAGCTAAAAATGGACATTGTTCAATATTCATTTCTTTACTAACATTAAATAGTAAACTTAAAAGTTCAAAAACTTTTCCCTTAAAATATAATTTTTTAACATTATCACTAATAGTTTGATTCATCATTTGAACTAAAATAGTTGTCATTATTGGTGTTAACTTGTATTCTTTGTAGAATTTTTTATTTATGTTTTCATCACTTAAAAAAGGAATAGATTCTGCAGTTTCTGAAAACAAACTATGAAATTTTTCGATCCTAATAAGCAGAGATATAAGTTTTGTATTATGATTAAGTAATGCATTTACTGGAAGATTCATAATTGGATTATATAGAAGAATGAGATTGCCTTGCTGGAGAGGGAATGC
>CACLGQ010000023.1 GCA_902606555.1 uncultured Bacteroidota bacterium | reverse complement strand
CATCTAAGACTATATTTTTTTCAATATTTTTATGATCACTAGATGCATAATCTTCAGATCCATGATTTCCAAGAATTGGTGCAATGACAAGCCCAACTAAACATGTCAATTTAATTAATATATTCATTGACGGCCCAGATGTATCTTTAAATGGATCTCCGACCGTATCACCAGTGACAGCAGCTTTGTGAGCATCAGATCCTTTCTTTTCTATCTTTCCATTAATTTCAACTCCAGCTTCAAATGATTTTTTAGCATTATCCCATGCTCCACCAGCATTATTTTGGAAAATAGCCCATAAAACACCAGAAACAGCAACACCTGCCATATAACTTCCTAGAGCCTCAGCTCCCATGGTAAAACCAATTAATACTGGTGTTACAATTGTTAATATTCCTGGGAGGAGCATTTCCTTTAAAGCAGCATTAGTTGATATCTCGACACATTTCTCATAATCTGGTTTTGCTTTACCCTCTAAAATTCCTGGTATTTCTTTAAATTGTCTTCTAACTTCTTGTACCATCTTCATAGCAGCTTTTCCAACTGACTCCATAGCAAGAGCTGAGAAAATTACTGGAATCATACCTCCAATGAATAATGCAGCAAGTACATCAGCTTTGAAAATATTAATACCATCAATACCTGTAAATGTTACGTAGGCTGCAAAAAGTGCAAGAGCTGTTAAAGCAGCAGATGCGATAGCAAAACCTTTTCCTGTGGCAGCTGTAGTATTTCCAACAGAGTCTAAAATATCTGTTCTTTCTCTTACCTCTTTTGGTAATTCACTCATTTCCGCAACACCACCAGCATTATCAGAAATAGGACCAAAAGCATCAATTGCCAATTGCATAGCTGTTGTAGCCATCATAGCAGATGCAGAAATAGCTACACCATAAAAACCTCCAAGTTCATATGCACCCCAAATAGCTAATGCAAATAAGATCACAGAGGAGAATGTAGATTTCATGCCAGTAGCTAATCCAGCAATAATATTAGTTGCTGCACCAGTTGAAGAGTTTTGAACAATATTCAACACTGGTTTTTTACCTAGTGCAGTATAATATTCAGTAAAAGCAGAAATTAAATAACCAACAGCTAAACCTACTACAGTTGAATAAAAAATATTTTTACTTGGAATATCCCTTGTACCTTCTCCAAAAAATTTCATACCTGTTATAGTGTCTGGTAATAAGTAATCTATTAAAAACCAACAAGAAAAAAGTGTGATTAAAATCGATATTATATTCCCAGTATTCAATGAAGCTTGAACCTGTGCCTCTTTGGCTTCATTGTTTTTGATTTTGATAAAGAGTGTCCCAACAATGGATGCAACTATGCCAATTCCAGCGATAAATAATGGCAATAGAATTGGGCCAATCCCTCCAAACGGATCATCAAACTGCGAAGATGCATAATCACTCATATCTCTAATGATATAATTTCCTAAAACCATGGAGGCTAAAACTGTTGCAACATAACTTCCAAATAGATCTGCACCCATCCCAGCAACATCTCCAACATTATCTCCAACGTTATCGGCAATTGTGGCAGGGTTTCTTGGATCATCCTCAGGTATACCAGCTTCGACTTTACCAACAAGGTCTGCTCCGACATCAGCAGCTTTAGTATAAATACCGCCACCAACTCTCGCAAAAAGAGCTATTGATTCAGCACCCAAAGAGAATCCTGCTAAAGCTTCTAAAACAATAGTCATATTTGTGTAAAAATCACCTCCATCATTCATGAATTGGTTAATAAAAAACATGAAAAATAAACTTAGACCTAAAACAGCTAAACCTGCAACACCCAAACCCATAACAGTTCCTCCTCCAAAAGCTATATCAAGTGCTTTTGGTAAACTTGTTCTTGCAGCTTGTGTTGTTCTGCTATTTGCATCAGTGGCTATTCTCATACCTATATTACCAGCTAAACCAGAAAAAATTGCGCCGACAGCAAAAGCAGGTATAATAAGCCAGCTTGTTGTTTCAACTAAAAGCGAAATTCCAAAAAGAGCAGCTGAAGCAATAACTACAAATATTAACAAGAGTCTATATTCAGCATTTAAAAATGCTAGAGCACCTTTTTTGATAGCTGAGCTAATAGAAACCATTTTTTCATTTCCAGGATCTTGTTTTTTTACCCATTGAGCCTTAAAATACATGTAAATAAGTCCTACTACAGATAGAGAAATAGGTATAAAAATTGGATCGAAGTTCATAATCTTAAATTTTAGGGATCAAAAATATAAATTTATTATTATAAAGTACTTTTATTTATAGAGTACTTTCTTAACTGCATTTATTAGATCATTGTAATTTGGTAGCCACTCTTTCAATAAAACTGGAGAATATGGCGTCGGAGTATCAGCAGTGTTAATTTTTATTATAGGTGCATCTAAATAGTCCATAGCTTTATTTTGCACTTGATAAGCTATTTCAGTGGATATATTTCCAAAGGGCCACGATTCTTCAAGAATAATCAGCCTGTTGGTTTTTTTTACAGAATCAATAATTGAATCAATATCTAATGGACGGATAGTTCTAAGGTCGATAATTTCTATATCAATGTTATCTTCTTTCAATTTTTCAGAGGCTTTAAAAACTTCTTTCAAAATTTTCCCGAAAGATACAACAGTTACATCGTTACCTTCTTTTTTTATTTCAGCCTCACCAATGGGTATAAGATACTCATCATCCGGCACCTGACCTTTATCTCCGTACATCTGCTCAGACTCCATAAAAATTACAGGGTCATCATCTCGAATGGCAGACTTTAATAAGCCCTTAGCGTCATATGGATTTGAAGGAACAATAACTTTTAGTCCAGGACAATTAGCATACCAGCTCTCAAAAGCTTGTGAGTGGGTAGCAGCAAGCTGACCTGCAGAGGCGGTTGGACCTCTAAAGACTATCGGACAAGGGAATTGACCACCTGACATTTGCCTTATTTTTGCTGCATTATTAATAATTTGATCAATACCTACTAATGCAAAATTAAAGGTCATAAATTCAATGATAGGTCTATTTCCCGTCATGGTAGATCCAACACCAATTCCAGCAAATCCTAACTCTGAGATTGGGGTATCAATAACTCTTTTTTCACCAAACTCATCTAACATTCCTTTTGAGGCTTTATAAGCTCCATTGTACTCCGCAACTTCCTCACCCATAAGGTATATTGACTCGTCCAACCTCATCTCTTCGGACATTGCTTCACAAACAGCCTCTCTAAATTGAATTTCTCTCATTTGGAAATGCTAAAATATGAATATTTAATTAGATATTAAATTTAAAAAAAATACTATGCGCGCATAATAAATTATTTTATATTTGTTTTATATGAAAATTTTGGTCTGTATAAGTTGTGTTCCAGATACCACTTCAAAAATTAATTTTAAAAATGAAGACTCAGAGTTTGATGACTATGGTGTTCAATACGTGATTAATCCTAATGATGAATTTGGTTTAACCAGAGCTATTTGGTTTAAAGAAAAAGATAATGCAACAATTGATGTTATTAGCGTTGGAGAACAATCCAATGAAACCATTTTAAGAAAAGCTCTTGCAATCGGAGCTGACAGAGCAATTCGTATAAACGCTAAAGCAGTTGATAGCTTTAATGTAGCTAAAAATATATCAAATTTTATTAAGGAAAACTCATACGATTTAATAATTGCCGGAAGGGAATCAATTGATTATAATGGATCAATGGTTCCAGGAATGATCTCAGAAATTTTAAATATAAATTTTATAACAAATTGTGTCAGTATAGAGATTAATAATAATATTGCCACCACTAAGAGAGAAATGGAGGGAGGCATCGAAACTCTTTCATGTGAATTACCATTAATAATTGGTGGGCAAAAAGGTTTAGTTGAAGAAAGTGATTTAAGAATACCTAATATGAGAGGTATAATGCAGGCTAGACAAAAACCACTTGACATTATTGATGCAGCTGATTCTGAAAAAAAGACAAAAACTCATAAATTTTATAAACCCGAAGAAAAAAAGGAAATTAAAATGGTTAGTGCAGATAATTTGGATAAACTAATTGACTTGTTGCACAACGAAGCTAAAGTAATTTAAAAGTATGTCAATTATTGCTTACATAGAATCGAACAATGGAGTGGCAAAAAAAAGTGCATTTGAGGTTATCTCATATGCAAAAAATATCTCAAACAAGTTGGCTGTTGAATTAATTGTTGTTGCAGTAAATATTAATGATACAAATGAAATTTTCGATTATGGGCCTGATAAAATTATCACTGTTAACAAGGAGGATATCAAAATATTTAATGCTAAAATATATGCTGATATTATTTATCAGATTGCTAAGAAAAATTCAGCAAATTATGTTATTCTAGGTGGTGGAGTTGATAGTAAGTTTTTAGCTCCAATATTGTCAATAAAATTAAATGCAGGTTATTTATCAAATGTAGTAGAATTACCATCTAATTTTGAACCATTTACTGTAAAAAGGACTTCTTTTTCAAATAAATCATTTTGTGATGCATCTATTTATTCCGAAAATAAAATTATTAGCCTTTCTAGCAATTCATATGAAAAAATGAAAATCCCCTCAAATCCTCAAATAATAGAATTTGATGTTGAAATACCAAATTCAACAATTAAACAAGATTCAATTGAAACAGCCAAAGGAAATATAAGTATTGCGGATGCCGATATTGTTGTTTCTGCAGGTAGAGGGATGAAAGGTCCCGAAAATTGGCATCTGATTGAAAATTTGGCAAACACTTTGAATGCAGCAACTGCATGTTCAAAACCTGTTTCTGATTTAGGATGGAGACCTCACAGCGAGCACGTCGGTCAAACTGGTAAGCCTGTGGCAACAAATCTATACATAGCCATTGGAATATCTGGCGCAATACAACATTTGGCGGGTGTTAGTTCGTCAAAAGTAAAAGTTGTTATAAATAATGACCCAGATGCACCTTTTTTCAAGGCTGCTGATTATGGGGTTATTGGAGATGCCTTTGAGGTTGTTCCAAAATTAAATGAAAAACTTAAAGCTTTCAAGGCTGAAAATAACTAATTTTCTATTTTTGAAATATAAGTTATTAAATGAATTTAGTAGAATTAGCAGTCAATAGAATTTCCTACAGCCAATCGCAAAATGGAGCATATGCATTAATACTTGAAGAAATTGATGGAAAAAGAAAATTACCAATTGTTATTGGTGGGTTTGAAGCCCAGTCAATTGCTATTGCTCTTGACCAAGAGATTCAACCGCCTAGACCCTTAACTCATGACTTATTTAAGAAATTAGCTAACAATTATGAAATTAAAATCAAACAAGTAATCATACACAAACTTGTTGATGGAATCTTCTATTCAAGCATAATTTGTGTGAAAAATAATGAAGAAGAAATTTTTGATTCTAGAACATCTGATGCAATAGCACTTGCACTTAGATTTGAATCACCAATATATACCTATGATGAAATATTAGATAAAGCTGGAATAATACTAAAAAAGGAAATAAAAGATAAAAGAAAAAAGAAATTTGATGAAAGTTTTAAAGGTTTTGGTATAAAGGAATTAAATAAAAAAATATTAGACGCTATTGAAAATGAAGACTATGAATTAGCTGCGAAACTTAGAGACGAAATAAATCAAAGAAAGTAAAATGTTAATAAATCATACAGAACTAATTTCAGAGTTAATTCCAAGTGCTGGATTTACTCTCAATAGTTTTTTTAGGGGATCACTCGGGATTTTATCGATTTTATTTATAACATATTTAATTAGTTCAAATAAAAAAAAGATTGCATGGAAAACAATTTTTTTAGCCCTTATGGCACAATTAATAATTGGATTCCTAATTCTAAAAGTTAAATTCTTTCAAATAATTTTTGAAATAGCTGGCTCATTTTTTGTTAAGTTAATTGATTTTACCAGGGAAGGTACAATTTTCGTTTTTGGAGATTTACTAACACCAAAAACTAATAGTTATATATGGGCTTTTGAAATATTACCTACTGTTATTTTCTTTTCTTCTATAACATCTTTACTTTTTTATTTTGGAATTATTCAAAAAGTAGTAAGTCTTTTTGCACAACTTTATACTAGGCTTCTCAAGATATCGGGATCTGAAAGCTTGTCAGTTATAGGTAATATCTTTTTAGGTCAAACTGAAGCTCCTTTACTAATCAAAGGTTATTTGCCTAAAATGAATAAGTCAGAAATTCTCCTTGTTATGATTGGGGGTATGGCAACTGTCGCAGGTGGAGTTCTAGCTGCATACATTGCTTTTCTTGGTGGAGATGATCCTGTAAAAAAGATTGAATTTGCAAAACACTTGCTTACTGCATCAGTAATGGCTGCCCCAGGTGCAATTTTAATTTCAAAAATACTTTCTCCCCAAACTGAGAAAATTAACAGTGACATCAATATTTCAGATTATAATGCAGGTTCAAATATTTTAGATGCAATTTCAAATGGGACTTTAGAGGGCATAAAGTTAGCTGTTAATATTGGTGCAATGGTGCTAGTTTTTATAGCATTCGTAGCTATGTTAAATTATGTACTTTTTCAATTTGGTGATCTGACTGGCCTGAACGGGATTATTAAATCCAGATCAATATACGAAAGCCTATCTCTTGAAGCCATCATGGGAATAATTTTTGCTCCAATAATGTGGTTAATTGGAGTTGCCAAAACAGACATAATGCAAATGGGACAGTTGTTAGGTATTAAATTATCCATAAATGAATTTATTGCTTACATGCAATTAGCTGAACTTGAAAACCCACTAAACTCCGTTAATTTGACATATGAAAAATCTGTTATAATGGCTACTTACATGTTGTGTGGATTCGCAAATTTTTCATCAATTGGAATTCAAATTGGAGGTATAGGATCTCTTGCTCCAAATCAAAGAAAAAATTTAGCAAATTTTGGAATTAGAGCACTCATTGGAGGTGCCCTCGCATCATTATTATCAGCCTCAATTGCTGGAATGTTAATTGGTTAATATCTTTTAATTTTTTTTTGAAGATTTCCTTTATCAAAAATGTCAATGTTTATACTTTTAACCTAATGAAACAATACCTAGATTTAGTTAACCACGTTATGGAAAATGGGGTCTTAAAAGAAGATCGAACCGGAACAGGTACTAAAAGCATTTTTGGGTACCAAATGAGATTCAATCTTAATGATGGATTTCCATTAATAACTACAAAGAAATTACATTTAAAATCTATTATCTACGAATTGTTATGGTTTTTAAATGGAGATACGAATATCAAATATTTAAGTGATAATGGAGTAAAAATTTGGGATGGGTGGGCAGATGAAAACGGTGATCTTGGACCTGTGTATGGTGCACAATGGAGAAACTGGAATCATGATAACATTGATCAAATTTCAAATCTCATTGAAATGATTAAAAAAAATCCAAATAGTAGAAGAATGATTGTTTCAGCTTGGAATCCAAGTGTTTTACCTGATACATCTAAATCTTTCACTGAAAATATTAAAAAAGGAAAGGCTGCCCTTCCTCCATGTCATGCTTTTTTTCAATTTTATGTTTCCAATAATAAACTATCTTGTCAACTCTATCAAAGAAGTGCTGATATTTTTCTCGGTGTACCATTTAACATAGCTTCATATTCTCTATTTACTCATATGGTCGCTCATGTTTGTGATCTTGAGGTTGGAGATTTCATTCATACATTTGGAGATGCTCACATTTACAAAAATCACTTTGATCAAGTCAAACTACAAAGTTCCCGAAAACCCAGAGAATTACCCGAACTAAAAATTAAGAGAAATGTTAAAAATATTTTTGATTTTAAATTTGATGATTTCGAAATTAAAGACTATAACCCTCATCCACACATAAAAGGTACTGTTTCAATTTAATTTTGGTATGATTATTGAATTTGGAATCAAGCAAAATAAATTCTAAATAATAGTTAAATTTACATAACTAACAAACATGTCTAGAAAAACAAAATTTACTGTAGCATCATTACTATTTCTATTAGCTATCATTACACTTAAAAACAACTCAGTAGATTATAATAATATAAGAAAAGTTCACTCTGAATTTTTAAAAAACAGCCCATTTAAAGAAACTAAATATTTTTCCAAAGATCAAAGAAAAAAAATGGAATTACCACCAAATGCTTATGCTGAAAGAATGTGGGAGTTAACAATGAACCCATACACAGGCAGAACTGAACCTGAAAAACTTTTTCGTTTACAAAAAGAATTGAGTGAAAAAAATGATCCACAAAATAGAGTTTCTGGTGTTCCAGGTGAGCCAAATAATGATGAAACAAAATGGGTTCACAGAGGACCCTATAATGTAGGTGGACGTACAAAAGCAATAATGTGGGATCCTAATGATACAACAAATGAAACGGCATTTGCTGGTGGTGTGTCCGGTGGTATTTTTAAAAATACAGCCATATCAAATCCAAACTCACCCTGGGTTTTAGTTGATAAAAATATGCCTCAGAATCTAGCTGTATCTTCAATAACTTATGATCCAAATGATACTAAAACATTTTATGTTGGTACTGGTGAATCATATACTGCTGGTGATGCACTTGGAAATGGTTTGTGGAAATCCTCTGATGGCGGAGACTCATGGAATAAAATTATGGGTGGTGATACAGAAACTAGTTATGAAAGTGAATATAATGTTGTTGAGATTGTAGTACCTAATTCGACCAGAACGTACCGCTACACAGAAGCATCATTTGGACCTAGTGTCCCCTCAGATTCTGCAATCGTACATGATGCAGTTCTAGGGCTCGATAATGCCAATGATGGTGACCAAGGGAACGGAACTGGCACTGATGGTTGTTCAAGACTTTCAAATTCGTCATCAATCAACGGAAAAATTGCAATTATTGACAGAGGAGCTTGTTACTTTGCAATAAAGACAGTTAATGCTCAAGCAGCTGGTGCAAAATTGCTAATTATTGTTAACAACGTTGAAGGACCGCCTGTTGGCATGGCAGCTCCAAGTGATGGGTCTGTTGATTTAGCTTCTATCAATATACCAACAATTATGATTTCAAGATCAGATGGAAATAACTTAAAAAATTTAATTAGAAATAATGACAACGTTAGATTATCTGTTCAAAAAACTGTGCAAGTTGCATCTGGATATACAATTGTTCCAGGAACTTTCTATATCAATGATGTTGTTGTAAGAAATAATAATGGTGTATCAGAAATATATACTGCTGTAGGTTTGTCTGGTAACAGAGACACGGCGTCAACACTTTTTGGAGGGGAAGATTACGGTTTGTATAAATCTTCTGATGGTGGGAAAAATTGGAAAAAACTTGAAATTTACATTGATGGTTCAACCAGACCAATACAACCAATTGATTTAGAAATTAGTCCTACCGACAATACAATATGGGTTTCCTCCACTCGAGATTTTTACGGAAACGGTGGTGGTGGAGTTTGGCAATCTGATGATTCAGGAGAAAGTTTTGCAAAAAAATATCAAGTTGATGTTGATATAAATCCTGGAAGAACTGAAATAGAGGTCACAGCAAATAATACTGTTTGGATTTATTCGTCTACTCAGGATTCTAATCCTGTAAAATTATTTAAGGGTAATAATGGATTAAATGGGCCTCCTGCCGCTGTTGATTTACCAGATGCCGTTGACATTGATGGAGACTTTACAAGAAGTCAGCATTGGTATGATCAAATGTTGGAAGCTGACCCAATAAACCCTAATAAAGTTTTTGTTGGTGGTATTAATATTCATAGAACAACAAATGGTGGTGCAACCGGCACGAATAACCCATGGACCCAAATTAGTCAATGGTATGGTGGTACTTTCAGTGGAGTTAGCTATCAATATGTACATGCTGACCAGCATGGAGCATCAATACTCGAATCAGATCCAAAAAAAATACTATTTGGTAATGATGGGGGAGTTTTTTATTCTGATGATGGAGGTGATAATTTAAGTTCCAGAAACGATAATTATCATACTTCACAGTATTATACCGTAGCAGTTGCTCCATCAACAATGTTTTCTGATCATAGAGTTACAGTCAGCGGAAGAGATTTAAGAAATTTAAGTTCATTTCCAAAAACAGTTACTCAAGCAGGCGGAGAAGTTCAAGATGTTTTTGCCGGCGGATTACAAGACAATGGAACGCAGTTTTCAGTTGACAGAAGCAATGGATCAACAACATCAACAAGATCTGGAGGGGGCGATGGAGCTGCGACAATGTTTTCACAAAATCCTAACAATAAATATTTTATTCAAAACTATGTTTATAACAATGATGTTCGTGCAGTAAATCTAAATGGTAATACATCAAGAGAGTTTGACTTATTAAATGAGGGAGGGTCTAATGGAGACTTTATAACCACTCAGACACTAGATTCTAATTTAGGAATTGTTTATTCAAATTATGGCAATAATAGAATCATTGTGATATATGACTGGGATGATTTTAAAGAGGAAGATAGGAACCAAAATGCCCCAAGTTTTATTTTACAAAATTCAACCTTCTTAACATCTAATGTTTCCGCACTCACTGTATGTCCTCACACAACTATTTCATCAACTTTATATTTTGGTACAGAAGCTGGCCAAGTTGTTAAGGTTGAAAATGCCAACTCAGTACCAAATGCGACTACTGGTCAATCAAATGCTACATTTACTAGCTTAACAGATCAAAAATTTATTGGTAGTGTTTCAGATATCGAAATTGGTAAAGATGAAAATCAAATTTTCGTAACTTTTCACAATTATGGTGTGGAGAATATATTTTACTCAAATGATGGAGGTAAAACATGGCAGGAAAAGGAGGGGAATTTACCTGATATTCCTGTAAGATGTATACTACAAAACCCGTTATTAGAAAATGAGGTGATCATCGGTACTGAACTTGGAGTTTGGTATACTAAAGACTTCGAAACTGACAATCCATCATGGACTAGAGCAAATTCGGGTATGAAAGATGTCAGAATTACAGACCTTGATATGAGAGATGATTACAAAGTATTTGCTGCAACTTACGGATTAGGTGTTTACTCATCCTACTTTACAGAGACTGGTGGTGACCCAGCTATAAAAATATCTACAGATATAAATAACATTACTATATTCAAAGGTGAAAGTGGCTCTTTTGATGTTAACTACAAATCACTCAATGATTTTAACGAGCAAGTAGAATTTTCCATCGATGGACTTCCACAAAATACAAATGTTAATTATGACCCAAGTAACATAATATCTATAAGTCAAGACGGATCATTAAAAATAACACTTGATATTGATGAAAATGCTGACACAAAAAGTTACCCATTAACAATAAATGCAGTTTCCAATACGCAGAATAAAACAGCTGAAATACTATTAGAAGTGACATCTGATGATGTAGATAATGATGGAATCAAAAATGATGTAGACAATTGCCCTGAAACCGCTAATACAGATCAATCTGATATAGACGGTGATGGGATTGGTGATGTTTGTGATTCCAATCCGCTTCCTAAAGATACTTTTAGTCTACAAGCATCCAATGAGACTTGTAGAAATTCTGATGATGGTAAAATGCAACTAGATGTTAAAAGAGATGGATTACCTAGTGATACTGACATTAAATTTACAGTGGCTGTTTCTGGTGGCCCATCTGGATTTTCTCATACACCAGAATTGCTTGAAGGTGATTCCTGGAGTTTGACCAACTTACAAGCAGCCACTTACACTGTTTGTCTATCTTCAGAATTTATTGCTAATTATGAGCAATGTTTCAATGTTATAATTTCTGAGCCTCAAGACCTTGCTGTTTTAACATCTAAAGCAAGAGGATCTGATGTACTTAACATGACAATGTCCGGAGGAGAAAACTATACTATTATACATAATAATAACCCAATAAAAACATCTAAATCCAAATTTGATTTAGATCTTAAAAAAGGACTTAACATAATTAAAGTATATGCTGAAAAGGAGTGTCAAGGAGTTTATGAAGAAACAATCTTCAACTCTGAAAATATTTTATTAAGTCCTAACCCAGCAAGAACATCATCTAAACTATGGATAGGTGGGAATGATAAAAATGTCAATGTAAGTATGTTCGATAATGCTGGTAGATTAATTTGGACCAATGAAAATAATGTTCCAAGCTCAAGATCAATTGATATACAGGTTTCAAATTTAAGACCTGGACTTTACTATGTAAAGGTTGAGTCGGAAACTGTTAAACAAACTGCAAAACTTATAAAAGAATAATTGCCATTTGTAACAATGAAAAAATTATATATTTACTTATTATCTCTGATCGCATTATTTTCAATAATATACCTATATGAATTTAATGATGATAGCATTGATTATGACTCAATCAGAAAAATACATGAAAAAAATCTTGAAAAAAGTCCATATAAAAACACAAAAAAACTTTCTAAATCAGAACGCAAGGAATTGCAACTCCCTCCTAACCCATATAACGAAAGATTATGGGAATTAACTATGGATCCAATTTTGGGACGTCCCAAAACTGAAAATCTATACATAATACAAGATGAACTTTACCAAAAGTCATTATATCCAATTGAGGGAGTACCTGGTGAAAACCCTGATATGGCTTGGGTGCCTAGAGGTCCGTCTAATATTGCTGGAAGAACTAACGGGATGATGTTTGATCCCAATGATAGCACCAACAAAAGGGTTTTTGCAGGAGGTGTAAGTGGCGGTATTTTTGTTAATGACGATATCACAGATGTAAATTCAAAGTGGAGAATGATTGAAGGGATTCCAAGAAATTTGCCAGTTTCAGAATTAACATATGATCCAAATAATCCCAAGATTTTTTATGCCGGCACTGGTGAGTCATTTACAAGTGGTGATGCAATTGGAAATGGTCTTTGGAGGTCAACAGATGGTGGAAATACTTGGGATAACATTTTTGGTGGAAGGTCGGACTCTGAACAAGTTTTTAAAAATGAAAAAGTTGAAATTGAAATTTTAACTGAAAATAATGCTGATCCCATGTTTTTTATTCAGGCATCTTTTGGACCTAATCTACCCGGTCCACCAGTAAGTTACCTTCAAAATGATATTGTTATTGCCAACCCAATCGATGGCTGCACAACACTTTCTAACTCTGCTCAAATAAATGGCAAAATAGTTCTGATTCAAGATGGATCAATTGACGGAGATACGAACTGCGATTACTTTAAAAAGGTAAAAGAAGGTCAAACTGCCGGTGCTAAGGCCGTGATAGTTTACAATAAAGATGATGGTTCCACAAATTGGACCGATGATTTAGTCACAATGAATCCTAACAATAATGATGCATCAATCATTACCATTCCCTCTATTTTCATAAAGGCCTCTGATGGTGATAAGCTCAAAGAATTTATTGAAAGTAAAAAAACTACCATAAAAATCATAAAACAAACAAACTTATTAGTGTCCGGAGTAACTATAGTTCCCGGAATGTTTTTTATAAATGATGTTGTTGTCAGAAATAACAATGGTAACTCTGAAATATATGTGGCTGCTGGATCAAGAAAATGGGATAGAGTCTTAGGAACTAGGAGTGACAGTCAAAATACTATTTTAGGCTCTGGTCACGATGGTATATATAAATCCATTGATGGAATAAATTGGCAAAAAATTGAATTATATCATCCCATGGATGAAAACAATTCTGCTTACA
>CACLGQ010000022.1 GCA_902606555.1 uncultured Bacteroidota bacterium | reverse complement strand
TCCCAAGCTGAAACAAATCTAAATTCATCATCATTTCTCAAAGCTTCCCCTTCTTTTGTTTGATACTCTTCCCTAAAATGACCTCCACAAGACTCATTTCTATTTAGTGCATCCAATGCAAATAATTCACCTAATTCCATAAAATCTGCAACTCTTAATGCTTTTGCTAAAGATTCGTTGAAAGAAAATTTTTCGCCAGGGACTTTTATATTTTTATAGAAATTTTTTCTCAGATTTTGGATGTCTTTGATCGCTTTTTTTAGATCCTTTTTATTTCTTGACATACCACAATTATTCCAAATTATTTTACCTAATTTCTTATGAAAATAGTCTACGGATTTTGATCCTCTATTTGCCATAATCTTATCAATTTTTTCTTCAACTAGTTTTTTTGCCTTTTGAAATTCAGGTAAATCAGATGAAATTGGTCCAGTTTTAATATCATCAGCTAGAAAATCATTTATTGTATTTGGAAGCACAAAATAGCCATCGGCTAATCCTTGCATTAATGCTGACGCTCCAAGTCTATTTGCACCATGATCCGAAAAATTAGCTTCACCGATAGCATAACAACCTGGAATTGTTGTCATTAAATTGTAATCAACCCACAATCCACCCATTGTGTAATGAACAGCAGGATAAATCATCATTGGAGTTTTATAGGGATTTTCATCAACAATCTTCTCATACATCTGAAACAAATTACCATATTTAGACTTTATAACTTTCTCACCTAGAGATCTAACTAAATTAATGTCTTCTGTATCTAATCCTTTAATTAAAGCTTTCTCTCTGCCATACCTGATTATAGAGGAATTAAAGTCTAGAAAAACTGCTTCACCAGTTTTATTAACACCAAATCCAGCATCACATCTTTCTTTAGCAGCTCTAGATGCAACATCACGTGGAACTAAGTTACCAAAAGCAGGATATCTTCTTTCTAGGTAATAATCTCTATCATCCTCGCCTAAATCAGTTGGTTTAAGCTTACCTTCTCTAATTTTTACTGCATCATCAATTTTTTTTGGAACCCAAATTCTTCCATCATTTCTTAGAGACTCAGACATCAAGGTGAGTTTAGACTGATAATCCCCTGAAACAGGAATACAGGTAGGGTGAATTTGTGTAAAAGAAGGATTTGCAAAAAGGGCTCCTTTTTTATGAACCTTCCAAGCTGCAGACACATTACTACCCATAGCGTTAGTAGATAAATAAAATAAATTACCATAACCTCCAGATGCTAAAACAACTGCATGAGCAGAATGACTTTCAATCTCACCAGTAATTAAATTACGAGTGATTATTCCTCTTGCTTTACCATCAACAATAACTATATCCATCATTTCATGTCTTGTAAACATTTGTATTTTTCCTCTAGCTACTTGTCTATTCATTGCTGAGTAAGCACCCAATAATAATTGCTGCCCTGTTTGTCCTTTTGCATAAAAAGTTCTAGAAACCAATACACCACCAAATGACCTATTGTCTAGAAGACCTCCATACTCTCTTGCAAATGGAACTCCTTGAGCAACACATTGATCAATAATGCTAGTTGAAACTTCTGCTAATCTGTAAACATTAGCCTCTCGGGATCTGTAATCGCCTCCTTTGATAGTGTCATAAAATAATCTGTAAACCGAATCACCATCACCTTGATAGTTTTTAGCAGCATTAATACCCCCTTGAGCTGCTATAGAGTGGGCTCTCCTGGATGAGTCTTGAAAACAAAAAGATTTAACATTATAACCTTGCTCTGCTAATGTGGCAGACGCGGAACCACCAGCCAAACCAGTTCCAACAACAATTATATCAATATTTCTTTTGTTTGCTGGACTTACTAATCGAACATTGTTTTTATGATTACTCCATTTTAAATCCAAAGGACCCTTAGGTGTATTGGATTTCAAGTGTGATTTAAATTTTAAAGGTTTCAAATCATTAATTAAGGAATGTAAATCGATTGACTTATTTCTAATAAGTCTATTTTTTTCTAAGTAATCTGGGTCGGTAGACTTAATAGGGTGTCTGTTAGCATATTTATGCCAATCGGAGTCCCAATCTTTAAGCTTACACTTAACACCAGTGCTCTTTTTTATTACTTTTTGATTACCATCGTCAAACTTGTGATAATATCTAACACAAACGGTTAAACTATCGTCATTATCATACTCTTCCTTTGGCTTTCTGTAATTAAGAGAATAGGTTATTTTTTTCATTCACGTGTTAAAATTAGTAATAAATAACTAGAAATAAAAAAATGAATTAAAATAATTTTTTCACACACTTCAAATCTGTTATAAACTTTATTTTGTAACACATATATAATTATTTGATGTGTTATAATTATGTACATTATGTGTTATAAATAGGAAAAAAAGTGGAATAATGCTATGAAACAAAATCCAGCTGGTATACCTATGCCGAATGCATAACTTATTTTATTAATAGTTGATGAGTATTTATTATTGGTTCCTAATGATTGGGTTGATGACGAAAGTCCATGTATTAAATGTAGCGACAGAAAAATG
Organism: uncultured Bacteroidota bacterium; assembly: GCA_902606555.1. Classification (GTDB taxonomy): domain Bacteria; phylum Bacteroidota; class Bacteroidia; order Flavobacteriales; family Flavobacteriaceae; genus Eutrophosalina. Next base: position 11,997 of record CACLGQ010000022.1, on the reverse strand, counting down.
AATGATAAACAATATAGGCCAACCCTGACGGGATTTTCAAATTTATGTATTAATTCTTCAAAATATCTGTCAGGATCTTCTGGTTTTACTTGAATATATTTATAATCCATCTCTGGAACCCAAAAATCATAAAAATGCAGAGCTAAAAAAGATAAAATAACGATTCCTGATATAATCATATTTCTTGAAACAAACATAGAATTTCTTGATCCATTATAAACTGTATACTTTACGGGTCTAGCTTTACGATTTTGCCAATCCAATACAAAACCCATAACAAAATGAAATATTACACCTACAATCAATATTGGTTGCAAAATAAACTGCACTAATGGGTTATTACCCATAAAATGAGATAGCATATTAAAAATACTCTCACTGAAAACTGAGGTAATATTAATTAAGAAATGTTGAGTTAAAAAAACAATCAAAAATATTCCTGAAAGTGCCATGGCAATTTTTCTGCCAATCGATGAATTAAAAAGCTTTTTCATTGTCAAATTATTTCAAGCACAAAATTAATTCACAAATGAATCAGAAACAAGAATTATTAGCTATTTAACTGAAAAACTTTCTTGAAAACTACTTGCCTTAAATGTATATTCTCCTTTTCCAAAATAAATATTTCCGTCTGAAGCTTTATTCGTTGAAAAACTTAGTTTTTTAAGTTTCCTGTCGTTGATTTTAACGTTTACAATTGGTAAAACACTAATAGTATTAAAGCCTTTACTTATAATTGCATTTCCATTATTGAGCACGTTTCCTTTTTCATCTATTATAGAAAATTCTAAATTTCTATCACTTTCACTAAACAAATCAATATTTACTTTTTCATTGTAAACTGAATCACTATAATTGTCAGATCTTCCCCAGGATCTGGAAAAGTTTAACTCTGATACATCGAGAATGGTTATATCATTTCCTTTATTATATTTTTTTATGTAATTATCGAAAATATCAAGATTTGTTTTGTAAATAGACCTTCCATGAGTTCCCACTAATAGATCATTTTCACCATGATGAATAACTAAATCATGAACAGCTACTCTATTCAAGTTTTTACTAAAAGGGTTCCATGATTTACCACTATCAAAAGACACAAAGACTCCGTTATCCGTACCCACATATAAAACTTTATTGCTATTAGCATCTTCTCTTATTACATTAACAGGGGAAAGAGGTAGATTTGAGGAAATATTCTTCCATGTTTCTCCATTGTTATTGCTGACAAATACATAAGGGTTAAAATCATTATACCTGTAACCATTTAGAGTAATATAGATTTTATTGCTATCAATTTTTGAAAAAATCACTCTGCTAACCCATAAATCTTTTGGAAGGCTATCTCCAATTTCTGTCCATGTATTCCCAGAGTTTTCAGTTAAAATAACTTTGCCATCATCTGATCCAACTACTAGCTTACCAAATGAAAAAATTGATTCATCAAATGATGAAATAGTTCCATAAGGTACATTGCCTTTTTTACCTCCATGAGTTAAATCTCCAGAGATATTTTCCCAATCATCTCCCTTGTTAAATGACCTATGTAGCTTATTACTTCCAAAATAAATTATATCCTGATTATGTGGTGAAATTAATATTGGAGTTTGCCAGTTAAATCTTAATGGTGATTCACCTAGTTTATGTCTAGGCTTAATATTTTTTCTACTTTCTTTTGCTAAGTTTAGTCTGTAGTAGTTGCCAAATTGTAAACCAGTATAAACTATGTTATTGTCTCTACTGTCAATTTGGATGTACATACCATCACCTCCCATAATTTTTGTCCAGTTGTTATGTCCGGATTCGTACCAAGATGGTGATTCAACTGATGTATTTTTTGCCATCCATACCCCATTATCTTGTAATCCACCATATACATTATACGGCTCAGAGTTATCTACATTAATTGCATAAAATTGCCCAACTGGTGGTTGATTCAACTTAATCCAATTTTTTCCTTGATCATATGAAATATTCACACCACCATCATTTCCAAGAACCAAGTGATCAGTATTTTTTGGATTTATCCATAAATCATGATGATCAACATGAACATTACTTGCACCTATTCTGGTATATGTTTTTCCTGAGTCATTTGATTTAATTATCGGAACACCATAAATATAAATCTGATTTGAATCTTTAGGTGAAACATGAATTCTTCCAAAGTAGTAGCCGTAACTATTGTAAACTCCATCTAAGTATTCATCATTTTGTTTAGTCCAGGTAATTCCAGAATCAACGGATTTATAAACCTCAGCACCTATTACAGGAGTGTCAAAAAGTTCTGCATTTGCATCTGTCAAAAACTTATATAAATCGTTAGGAACTAATTGATCTTTTTGAATTTTACTTTTAATAGTTTTTGAGTTTTCATCTCTAGAAAAACCATTTTGTCTTAAAAAATCTTCAAGTTTTTTATCTTCTAATTTTAATAGTTGATCGACTGTCATGTCCTTGAAATCTATTCTTTCCAAATTAGAATTTTCTGTTGATTTCTCCTCTCTTCTAGATTGATTATCTACAACTGAATATAAAGTATTTGAATCATAAATTGCTAAGCCTATTCTCCCTACTCCTTCACCAGTTGGAAACCCTGAATTTTCAGTTGTAATTAAATCCCAGGTTTTTCCTCCATCATAAGTTTTATAGATTCCTGAGTCATCACCACTTCCAACAAAATTCCATGCCGTTCTACCTCTTTCCCAAAAAGCAGCATATTGTATATTAAAATCTTTTGGATCTGATATTAAATCAATCGCCCCTGTATTATTATTTATAAATAAAGATTTGTTCCAACTTTTACCTGCGTCATAGGTAATAAAAATTCCTCTTTCTTCATTCTCGGAATATAGATGACCAATAACAGCAACTACAACATGATCACTATTTTCAGGATTAATCATAACTCTACTTATATGATGAGAATCTCTTAGCCCGACATTCGTCCATACTTTTCCATTATCAGTTGATTTTAATATACCAATCCCCGGGTATGAAGATCTAGATGAGTTACTTTCCCCAGTGCCAACATAAATTGTTCCAGAATTCCAATCAACATCAAAATCTCCAATATTTTGAGTAATACTATTATCCATTATCGGATTAAAGGTTGTACCGTTATTTACTGTGTGCCACAAACCACCAGATGCATATGCAACATAAAACTCTGTGGTATTTTTAGGATTTACCTCTAAGTCAGTTACACGTCCGCTCATAACACTAGGCCCTATGCTTGTAAAATCAATGTTTTTAACTATTGATTTTTTTAAATCAATTTTGTATTGGTTTTCAGAATTTTCAATCATCTCATAAGATGTATTAGCATTTTGAGAAAATCCGAGATATGAAACTAAAAGGAGTGTAAAAAGTATCTTTTTCATCTTAATTTATTTTATAAATTTGGGTAATTACCGTTTATGAAATATAGTCAAATTGATAATACCCTTTTTATTAAAAATCGAAAAAATTTCACTAATAAGCTAGAACCAAATAGTATTGCCTTTTTTAATTCAAATGATATATATCCCGTAAGTGCTGATTCTACACTTCCATTTGAACAACATAGAGATATTTTTTATTTAAGCGGAATTGATCAAGAAGAAAGTATTCTAGTTTTATTTCCAGACTCTAATGAAAATTTTAAGGAAATTCTTTTTATAAGAGAAACCAATGATCATATTGTACATTGGGAGGGAGAGAAATTAACCAAATCTGACGCTTTTGAAATTTCTGGCATTAAGAATGTTCATTGGCTCGGGGAATTAGATAAAATTTTAAGTAAAATATTAAAAGAAGCTGACCACGTTTACATTAATACTAACGAACATTATAGACAAAATGTTGAAACACAAACTAGAGAAGATCGTTTTATTGAAAAACTCAAAAATTTTGGTGATTTGAGCTTTAAAAAGAGTAATCCAATTCTTCAATATCAAAGATCTGTCAAAGATGAAATAGAATTAAGTCTTATTAAAAAGGCCTGTGACATAACTAAAAAAGGATTTGAAAGAGTTTTAGGATTTGTAAAGCCTGGTGTTTGGGAGTATGAAATAGAGGCTGAATTCTCTCACGAATTTTTAAAAAATAGATCTAAAAGATTTGCATATACACCTATAATAGCATCTGGAAAAAACTCAAATTATTTGCACTATATAAAAAACAATAAACAATGTCTAGATGGAGAAATCATCCTAATGGATGTTGGTGCTGAATATGCGAATTATTCTAGTGATATGACTCGAACTATACCGGTTAGTGGAAGATTTACTGAAAGACAAAAGACAATTTATAATGCTGTTTTAAATGTTAAAAATGAAGTTACAAAACTACTAAGACCAGGTATCTTATGGGCTGATTATCATAAAGAAGTTGGCAAAATCATGACTTCTGAACTTTTAAGAATTAATTTATTAGACAAGTCTGATGTTCAGAATGAAACAAAAAATAAACCAGCTTATAAAAAATATTTTAGCCATGGTACATCACATCACTTAGGTCTTGATACACATGATTATTGTGACTTAAAAATACCTTTCGAGAAAAATAATGTTTTAACGGTAGAACCTGGTATTTACATTATGGAAGAAGGGTTTGGAATTAGACTAGAGGATGATGTTATAATTAATGATTCAAATAATCCTACAAATTTAATGATTGATATACCAATTGAAATTGACCACATTGAATCATTAATGAATTCAAAATAAATGCTCATTTGTTCTAAATCAAAAAGATTTCCAACCCATTGAACTTATAGGAGTCGTTTTACCATCTTTTGTAATTAAATTTGTATTACTTTCCTTAGTGATATATCCAATTACGGAAAATTCTTTGTGTTGCTCTATGTTTTTTAAATATTTTGAGTCAATAGTAAACAATAATTCGTAATCCTCACCACCTGAAAGCGCAATTGTACTTGCTTCCAGTTTAAATTCTTCACATGTATCAACTGTTTCTTTTGAAATAGGTATTTTTTCCTCATAAATTACACATCCATTTCCAGATTTTTTACAAAGATGTATTATTTCAGAAGAAAGCCCATCACTAATATCAATCATTGAGCTTGGTCTGATTTTATTTTCTAAAAAGAATTCAACTATCTCAGATTTTGCTTCAGGCTTTAGTTGGCGTTCAACTACATATTTATATTTTGATAAATCAGGCTTACTATTTGAATTTACTAGAAAAACTTGCTTTTCTCTCTCTAAAACCTGTAGACCCAAATATGCACCACCTAATGAACCTGAGACAACAATTAGATCATTTGGTTTTGATCCTGATCTAGTGACGTAGTTAGATTTTGATACGCATCCTATTGCGCTAACAGAAATTACTAATCCTGTTAATGATGATGTGGTATCACCTCCAATTAAATCAACATTATATCTGTTACATGCATATTTAATTCCTGAATAAAGTTCTTGTATTGATTCCAACTTGAACCTGTTTGAAACAGCTATTGATACTGTAATTTGTTTTGTCGTCCCACACATTGCGCATATGTCGGAAATTGAAGATATTACAGCCTTATAACCTAAATGCTTTAATGGAAAATAGGATAAATCAAAGTGTACTCCCTCAACTAACATATCAGTTGTAACAATTATTTTTTGATTCTTATAATTTAAGACAGCTGCATCATCACCAATAGAAAGTTCAGTACTATCATTAACTATTTTAAAATCTTTTGTAATCAAATCAATTAATCCAAACTCTCCAATTTGATTTAAATCAGTAAGATTTTCTGATCTTTTTTCCATATAATTTATTTGTTTTGGTACAATAATTGGATATTAATGAATTCCAAATTTAGATTATAAATATTTATTAAAGGGTTATATTTGCAAAATATGATTAAAGTAGCAGATACAGCAAAGAATCAAGTCTCCAAACTTATGATTGGTGGCGGATTTAACCCTAAAGATGATTATATAAGAGTTGGGGTTAAAAGTGGAGGCTGTTCAGGTTTGTCATATGAACTAAATTTTGATAAGAATAAAGAAGATGATGATAAGGTTTTTGAACATAATGGTATAAAAATTGTTGTAGATAAGAAAAGCTTTCTTTACTTAATTGGTACAACACTTGAATACTCAGGAGGATTGAATGGAAAAGGTTTTGTTTTTAAAAATCCAAATGCTTCAAGAACATGTGGATGTGGTGAGAGTTTTTCTCTATAAATAAGTTATGGCATATACAGAAGAAGAATTAAAAAAAGAATTAGAACAACAAGAATATCAATATGGGTTTACAACTGATATTGAGTCTGAAACATTTCCTGTTGGGCTAAACGAAGACATTGTAAGATCTATTTCAAAGAAGAAAAATGAACCGGATTGGATGACAAACTGGAGATTAGAAGCTTATGCTTATTGGAAAACTATGAAAGAACCCAATTGGGCTAATGTTAATTATGAGAAACCAGATTTTCAGGCTATTTCATACTTTTCTGCTCCAAAGACAAATAATAAGAAAAGTCTTGATGAAGTTGATCCAGAATTATTAAAAACATTTAATAAGTTGGGTATTTCTATCGAGGAGCAAAAAAAACTTTCTGGGGTTGCTGTTGACATTGTTATGGACTCAGTTTCTGTGGCAACTACATTCAGAGAAACCTTAGCAAAAGATGGTATTATATTTTGTTCAATTTCTGAAGCCATAAAGGACTATCCAGATTTAGTAAAAAAATATATTGGCAAAGTTATCCCCAAAACAGACAACTATTACGCAGCGCTCAATTCTGCTGTATTTTCTGATGGTTCCTTTTGTTACATTCCTAAAGGGGTTAAATGTCCAATGGAACTGTCAACGTATTTTAGAATCAATCAAGCAGGAACAGGTCAATTTGAAAGAACCCTTGTGATAGCTGATGAAGGTAGTTATGTTAGTTATCTTGAAGGTTGTACTGCTCCCAGCAGAGATGAAAACCAACTTCACGCAGCGGTTGTAGAATTGATTGCATTAGATAATGCAGAAATTAAATATTCTACTGTACAAAACTGGTATCCAGGAAACAAGAATGGTAAAGGTGGAGTCTTCAACTTTGTAACTAAAAGGGGGTTATGTCACAAAAACTCTAAAATTTCTTGGACACAAGTTGAAACTGGATCAGCAGTTACATGGAAATATCCATCATGTATACTTAAAGGTGATAATAGTATTGGTGAATTTTATTCAATTGCTGTTACAAATAATTATCAGCAAGCCGATACTGGAACTAAAATGATTCATATAGGAAAAAATACCAAAAGTACAATTATTAGTAAGGGTATTTCTGCTGGAAAATCCCAAAATAGTTACAGAGGCTTAGTTCAGGTAGGGAAAAAAGCAGAAAATGCAAGAAATTTCTCACAGTGTGACTCTCTTTTAATGGGTAACAAGTGTGGTGCTCATACTTTTCCATACATTGAAGCAAAAAATAAAACAGCTCAAATTGAGCATGAAGCAACTACAAGTAAAATTGGTGAGGATCAAATTTTTTATTGTAATCAAAGAGGAATTGATGTTGAAAAAGCTATTGCTCTAATTGTTAATGGTTTCAGTAAAGAAGTCTTAAATAAACTTCCAATGGAATTTGCTGTTGAGGCTCAAAAGCTATTAGAAATATCGTTAGAAGGTTCGGTTGGTTAAAAGTTAATTATGTTAAAAATTGAAGATTTACATGTCAGTATAGAGGATAAAGAAATTCTCAAAGGTGTCAACTTGGAAGTTAAAAAAGGTGAGGTTCATGCAATCATGGGTCCCAATGGATCCGGTAAGAGTACACTCTCTTCAGTTATTGCTGGAAATGAAGATTATGAGGTGACAAAAGGAAATATTTATTTTGATAATGAAAATATTGAAGATCTTTCACCTGAAGAAAGAGCACACAAGGGCATTTTTATGTCTTTTCAATACCCGGTTGAAATACCTGGAGTATCAGTTACAAACTTTATCAAAACTGCTATAAATTCTAATTTAAAAGCAAAAGGACTTAAAGAAATGCCTGCTAACGAAATGCTAAAAAAAATTAGGGACAAAGCTAATCTTTTGGAAATTGATTCCAAGTTTCTTTCAAGATCACTAAATGAAGGTTTTTCAGGTGGTGAAAAAAAAAGAAATGAAATTTTTCAAATGGCTATGTTAGATCCCAAATTAGCAATCTTAGATGAAACAGATTCAGGACTTGATATCGATGCGTTGAGGATTGTAGCAAGCGGTGTAAATAAATTAAAAAATAAAGATAATGCTACAGTAATTATCACTCATTATCAAAGATTGTTAGACCACATAATTCCAGATTATGTTCATGTTCTTCAGGATGGAAAAATTGCTAAATCAGGTGATAAAAATCTTGCTTTACAATTAGAAGAGAAAGGCTACGATTGGATATAATTTAAATACATGTCATTAAAAGAAAAATTAGTTTCGTCCTTTTTAGCTTTTGAGCTAGATGCTGATATAAATTCAGCTGTTCATGATATTAGGACAAAATCAATTAGGGAATTTGAAAAAATTGGGTTTCCTGACAGAAAAAATGAATTTTGGAAATATACTCCTATAAAAAAAGTATTGAGTGAAAAGCTTACAGTTTTTAAAAAGAAAAGACATCTTATTGATTTTGATAAGGTAAAAGATTTTTTTCTTGGTGGAATCGAATCATATAAAATTATTTTAATTGATGGTGCATATGATCCACTATGGTCAAATACAACACACAAAGGAGCTGATATATGTATTTTGTCATCAGTTCTTGAAAATGATAAATATTCTAATATAATTTCTAAGTATTACAATAAATTAATTGATAAAAATGAATCATTTAGTTTACTGAATAGTTCCTTTTCTAAAGAGGGAGCATATATACATGTGCCAAAAAATATAGAGCTTGATAAACCTATAGAAGTTATTCACATAAACTCTGGTGGTGAATCATCATTAATGCTTCAACCAAGAAATCTAATTATTCTTGAAGAGGGCTCTAAAGCTCAGATTATTGAAAGTCATTATTCTTTGAAAGACAAAAATACTGTTTCATCTAAATCAAACAATGACCACATTGACCCATTAACCAATACGCTGACTGAAATATTTGTAGAAAAAAATGCCAACCTAGACTATTATAAGATTCAAAATGACTTAAATACTACTTCCATAATTGATAACACGTATATTGATCAAAAAAAAGATAGCGTTGCAAGTTGCCATACATTTTCTTTTGGAGGAAATATTGTAAGAAATAATCTCAATTTTTATCAAAATGGGAAAAACATTAATTCCATTTTAAAGGGTATTACCATTCTTGGGGCAAATCAACATATCGATCATCATACTTTGGTACATCATGCCAGTCCCAACTGCGAAAGCTTTCAAGAATATAAAGGAATTTATAATGATAAATCAACTGGGGTTTTTAATGGAAAGGTTGTTGTAGATAAAATTGCTCAAAAAATTAATGCTTTTCAACAAAACAATAATTTATTAATGGGTGACCACTCCTCAGTTAATACTAAGCCACAACTTGAAATTTTTGCTGATGATGTTAAGTGTTCTCATGGTTGTACAATAGGACAACTTGATAAAACTGCTTTATATTATTTAAAAACAAGGGGTATCCCAAAAAAAGAGGCTAAAGGCCTTTTAACTTATGCATTTGCTAATAATGTATTAGAAAACGTCAAAATGCAAGTTTTAAAAACAAAAATTAAAAAAATCATTGCCAATAAGATCGGGGTTAGTCTTGGTTTTGAGTTATAATGGATTTTGATATAAAAAATATTAGAGAAGATTTTCCAATTCTAAAAAAGCAAATCAATGGGAAGAAATTAATTTATTTTGATAACGCAGCAACATCACAAACACCTAATTGTGTAATTGATTCCATTTCTGATTATTATAAAAATTATAATTCCAATATACACAGAGGAGTCCATTCATTAAGTGAAGAGGCAACTGAAGCATATGAAGATTCAAGAGAAAAAATTAGAGAACATTTCAATGCAAAACATAAAGAAGAAATAATATTTACTTCTGGTACAACTCATTCAATTAATATAGTATCTAATGGATTTGTTAAACTGATTGGCGAAGGTGATGAAATTATTGTTTCTGGCTTAGAACATCATTCAAATATTGTTCCTTGGCAAATGATGTGTGAGAAAAATAATGCAAAACTTAATGTAATTCCAATAAATGATGATGGTGAACTAGACCTTGATGAGTTTAAAAAAATAGTTTCTAAAAAAACTAAGATTGTTTTCCTTAATCACGTATCAAATGCGTTAGGAATAATTAATCCAATTGAAGCAATAATTAAATTATCTCACGAAAACGGAGCATATGTCCTTATTGATGGAGCACAAAGTGCAGCTCATTTTAAAATTGATTTACAATACCTTGATATAGACTTTTTCACTGCGTCTGCACACAAGCTCTGTGGTCCTACTGGAATTGGATTTTTATATGGAAAAAAAGAATTATTAAATAAAATTCAGCCATTAATGGGTGGAGGTGAAATGATTTCCGATGTAACATTTGAAAAAACATTATATGCTGATCTTCCTTACAAGTTTGAAGCTGGAACGCCAAATATATCTGGTGTTATCGCCTTTGGCGTTGCTATTGATTATTTAAATAAAATTGGTTTTAATAATATTGAAAAATATGAATTAGAACTCTTAGATTACGCAACGTCAAAACTTAAAAAAATTGACGGCTTAAAAATTTATGGTGATGTGAAAAATAAAACTTCTGTAATTTCATTTAATATTATTGGAATACATTCTTATGATATTGGGTCAATTTTAGATAAGTATGGAGTTGCTGTCAGAACTGGTCAGCATTGTGCTCAACCTATAATGGATTATTTTAATATTCCGGGAACCGTTCGAGTCTCGTTATCATTTCTAAACACATTTGATGAAATTGATACTCTTTGTGAAGCCTTATTGAAAGCAAAGTCAATGTTAAGCTAATTCGTATCTTTGATTAGGTATGACAATTGAAAATTTAAAGCAAAACTTAATTCAAGATTTTTCATTCTTTGAGGACTGGACTCAGAGGTACGAGTATATGATAGAGCTTTCAAAAGGTCTTGAAAAAATGGATGAGCAAATGAAAAATGATAAAAATATAATAAAGGGATGTCAAAGTAAAGTTTGGTTGCATGCTGAGTTGAATGAAGGAAAAATTAAATTTTTAGCTGATAGTGAAGCTATTATTACCAGAGGAATTATTGCAATACTCCTTACAATTTTTAATAATAGAACACCCAAAGAAATTATTGAGTCTGATACTAACTTTATAGAGAAGATTGGGCTTAAAGAACATCTATCACCAAATAGAGCTAATGGATTATATTCAATGATAAAACAAATAAAATTTTATGCAATTGCATTTAGTAAAAAATAAATAATGAGTGAAAAAATTATTGACCCAAATAAATTAGGTGAAGAAATTGTAAAGGTTTTAAAAACAATTTTTGATCCAGAAATACCAGTTGACATATATGAACTTGGATTAATTTATGATGTATTTGTAAATGAAGACAATGATGTAAAAATTTTAATGACCTTAACAACACCTAATTGTCCTGTAGCTGAGAGTTTACCATTAGAGGTTAAAAATAAGGTTGCAGATGTCGAAGGCGTAAAAAGTTCTGAAGTTGAGATGACTTTCGATCCACCATGGACAAGAGACTTAATGAGTGAAGAAGCCAAGCTAGAATTAGGTTTTTTATAGATGAGTTTTGAGATAGAAAATAGAGTTTCAAAAAGTCCTATTCAGTCAATTGATTTATCAGATTTTCTGGTAAATAAAGAATTTGACACTTTTGATATTAGTAACTGGTTAAAGAATGATCTGATTTTAATTGAAAAAGATTTTCGAAATCATGTTAAATCGTTTGATTGGTCAATTTACAAAAACAAACTTGTTTCAATAAGTTGTTCAACTGATGCTATAATTCCTGACTGGGCATTTATGTTGATTTCATCAGAATTAAATAAATTAAATATT
>CACLGQ010000021.1 GCA_902606555.1 uncultured Bacteroidota bacterium | reverse complement strand
AAAGTAAAATTCTTAATGATTGTAATGAAATTTCAGAAAACATGAAAGCTAGGGGAGGTGGTATTCTTAATATTAATTTAATTGATAAGACATCTGAAATAAGTGATTATTACCAATTAAGCTCTGATTTTAACACTGTTGATTCAATGGGAGCAAATTTTATAAATTCTTGTCTTGAGCAATTTGCAAAAAGTTTTGAGACAGAGTTTTTGGAATCAAAATTATTTGAGAAAGATGAAAATTTAGAAATAGTTATGAGTATTCTTTCCAATTATGTACCTCAATGTTTAGTAAAAGCTGAAGTACGATGTAAATTAAATGATTTGAAAAATGGAGATGTAGAAGAACCAATAAAATTTGCTAGAAAATTTATAGATGCAGTAGAAATTGCAAAGAATGATATTAGTAGAGCCGTTACACACAATAAAGGTATAATGAATGGTATTGATGCTGTTGTTATTGCTACTGGCAATGACTTTAGATCAGTTGAGGCTTGTGCGCATGCTTATGCAGCTAAAGAAGGCAAATATTCAAGCTTAACACATGCAAAAATTGAAAAAGATGAATTTATCTATTGGATTGAAATTCCATTAGCAATTGGAACTATTGGTGGAATAACAAATCTTCATCCGCTTGTAAAATGGTGTTTAAAATTATTAAAAAATCCAAATGGAAAAGATTTAATGAGAATTATTGCAGTAGCTGGATTAGCACAAAATTTTGCTGCGATAAGATCTTTAATTACATCTGGTATTCAACTTGGTCACATGAAAATGCATCTTATTAATATTTTAAATTCATTAAGTGCAAACAAAACAGAAAAAGAAATTTTAATTAATTATTTTAAAAAGAATAAAGTAAGTTTTAGATCAGCTGAAACAGCTTTAAAAAAATTAAGAAACGATGAACTCAACTTTTAAAAGTCATGGAAAACTTTTAATCACTGGAGAGTATTTTGTTTTAAATGGTGCAAAAGCTTTATCTATTCCAACAAGCTACTATCAAACTTTAAAGGTTGATAAAATTGACAGTAAAATTATTAGTTGGAAGAGCTATGATAACAACAAAAACATATGGATTTATGGAGATTTTAAATTACCAAATCTTGAGATTATTAATGACTCAACAGATGAACTTTTATACCTTCAAAAGCTTCTACTAGAAATCAAAAAATTAAATCCACAAATCTTCAAGCTCAAAAATGGGTATAAAGTAGAATCAAATATGAATTTTGATAGAAGCTGGGGTCTAGGTTCATCATCAACATTAATATGCAATCTATCAAAATGGTCTCAAACTGATCCATATCAATTACTTTGGGCTGTTAGCAAAGGAAGTGGATACGACATTGCATCCTCAATTTATGAATCACCAATTGTTTATCAAATAAACAATAAAAATCCTATTATCAGTAAAGTTAAATTCAAACCTAAATTTCATGAAAATTTATTTTTTGTTCACTTAAATAAAAAACAAAAAACAGATGATGAAATTAATTTATTCCGAAAAATTGTTACTGATGATGATTTAATTAATCAAATTTCTCAAATAACAGACGACATAGTAAAATGTGATGAAATGGATGAGTTTAAAAATTTAATTACTAAACATGAAACCCTAACTTCAAATACTTTAAATAAGAAAACTATAAAAGAAAAGTTGTTTAATGATTTTAGTGGGGAAATTAAAAGTTTAGGTGCCTGGGGTGGTGATTTTGCTCTTGTAATTGGAGATTTAAATTCAGCTGAATATTTTAAAAATAAAGGTTATAAAACTATTATTTCTTTTAATAGTATGTTAAATAATTCTTAAGAATTAAGTTTGGCATGGTTAATGCATATTTAAAATAAGTACGCATAATATTTTTTGGTTAGTTGTTGTTTTAAATGCCCAAATCCTCTCAAAGATCTGGGCATTTATCTTTTATTCCGAGTAGACTGCTCTAAATCCTGTGTGTAGTGAACTTGAATCTGGTGTTGTTTTCATTCTTGCAGCATTTCTATAGCCACTACAATATGAATCATTACACAAAAAACTACCACCCCGAATTACTTTCTTTTGACTAAAAGGTTCAATTGGGTCATAGCTAGTATCTGGTCCTTTTGGATTCAAAGTACCTGACTTTGGGAGCATTGAATAATAATTTGAATGATACCAATCTGAACACCATTCCCATACATTTCCGCCCATATCATACAAACCGAATCCATTTGGTGAAAAAGACTTTACTGGAGCAGAATAATAAAATTTATCCAATACTGTGTTTTTTGATGGAAAAGAACCATTCCAACTATTTGCTTTAATTTCTTTCACATCAATTTTTTCATTTCCCCAGCTATATATATTGTTTAATTTACCTCCTCTTGAAGCATACTCAAATTCAGCTTCTGTTGGTAATCTTTTTCCTGCCCATTTACAATATGCTTGCGCATCCTCCCAACTAACATGGACAACTGGATAATTTTCTTTGCCATTAATATCGCTGTCTGGTCCAAATGGCTGCCTCCAATTAGCATTTCTAATTAGTGACCACCAATTTGAGTAATCATTTAAATTTTTTGTTTCATATTGTTTAAAAACCAAAGATGCTGGTTCCAATAAACTATCGTTAGGCTTTGGAGTACCTGGTGGCAATGCAGACTTAATTTCATCCCAATTAATTTTTCGTTCTGCAGTTGTTATATAACCTGTATCATCAATGAATTTTTTGAACTGCGCATTTGTAACCTCAGTTTCATCCATCCAAAAAGAACTAATCTCAACACTATGTTTTGGATACTCATCACTCCTAGCTTCATCATTATCTCCACCCATTAAAAACTTTCCTCCTTCAATGAATACCATTCCATCTTTTTTTAATTCACTTTTTTTCGTTTTCAATTTGCTATCACATGACACAAAAATTGCTGTTATTAATAGAAAAATAACTTTGAAGATTAAATTGAAATGCTTCACTTTTAATTGAAATAAATTATTACTAAATTACGTACAACAACAATGAAAAACAATAAGGCTGATATTTACTGGAAGAAAAATCTTAAATATCTAACGATTCTTCTTTCAATTTGGTTTACAGTTTCATTTGGTTTTGGAGTTATTCTGGTTGATCAATTGAATGAATTTCAATTTTTTGGATTTAAACTTGGCTTTTGGTTTGCTCAGCAGGGATCCATTTATACTTTCGTTATTTTAATTTTTATTTACATTTTTTTAATGAATAGACTTGATAAATTTTACAGGTCTTAATAGATAAAGTAATATGTCTTTACAAATTTGGATTTGGATTATAGTGGGTTTGACTTTTGCTCTCTACATTGGGATTGCAATTTGGTCAAAAGCAGGTTCAACAAATGAGTTTTACATTGCAGGTAAGGGTGTTAATCCTATTGCTAATGGTATGGCAACTGCTGCAGATTGGATGAGTGCTGCATCATTCATTTCAATGGCTGGAATAATATCTTTTATTGGTTATGATGGGTCGGTATATTTAATGGGATGGACTGGAGGTTATGTTTTATTAGCTCTATTGCTTGCACCTTATTTACGAAAATTTGGAAAATTTACGGTCCCCGATTTCATTGGTGACAGGTATTACTCAAATGTAGCTAGAACTGTAGCTGTTTTCTGTGCTTTAATTGTTTCCTTCACATACATTGCTGGTCAAATGAGAGGAGTTGGTATTGTCTTCTCAAGATACCTTGAAGTTGATATAAATTCAGGTGTGTTTATAGGGATGGGTATTGTACTCTTTTATGCAATACTTGGAGGAATGAAAGGCATAACATACACTCAAGTTGCACAATACTGCGTGCTGATATTTGCCTTTATGGTTCCTGCAATTTTTATATCCATCCAAATGACTGGGAATCCAATTCCGCAACTTGGATTTGGATCTCAATCTGTTGATGGTGTTTATTTATTAGATAAATTAAATGGTTTACACGAAGAATTAGGTTTTAATGAATATACTTCTGGTTCTAAATCTACATTGGACGTATTTTTAATAACAGCTGCTTTAATGATTGGAACAGCAGGGCTTCCACATGTTATTGTTAGATTTTTCACTGTTAAGAAAGTAAGTGATGCAAGAAAGTCAGCTGGATGGGCACTGCTTTTTATTGCAATTTTATATACTACAGCTCCAGCAATTGCAGTCTTTGCTAGGACTAATCTTATTGAAACAGTTTCTGAAAAAGAATACTCAACAATGCCTTACTGGTTTAAAAAATGGGAAGATACCGGACTTTTAAAATATGATGACAAAAATAATGATAATATCATCCAATATTTAGGAGATGAACAGCTTAATGAATTAACTATTGACAAGGACATAATGGTATTGGCTAATCCTGAAATTGCACAACTTCCAAATTGGGTAATTGCCCTTCTTGCTGCAGGGGGTATTGCTGCCGCTCTATCAACAGCCGCAGGTTTACTTCTTGTCATATCATCATCAATTTCTCATGATTTAATAAAAAGGATAGTTAAGCCCAATATAAGTGATAAGGGTGAATTAATTGCTGCTAGAATCTCCGCGTTTTTTGCTGTTCTTTTAGCTGGATATTTTGGTATTAACCCACCTGATTTTGTTGCTGCAACAGTGGCACTGGCATTTGGATTAGCTGCTGCTTCATTTTTCCCTGCAATTGTACTAGGAATTTTTTACAAAAAAATGAATAAAGAGGGTGCAATTTCTGGAATGTTGATTGGTATTTTGTCTATGCTATTTTACATGACGAAATTTAAATTTGGATGGTTTGGTGGAGGTGGTCCTGAAGATTGGTGGTTTGGTATTTCGCCTGAAGGGTTTGGAACAGTAGCTATGTTAATTAATTTAATTGTTTCAATTTCAGTGTCCAATTTTACACCAAGTCCACCAAAAAAAATTATAAAGCTTGTTGAAAATATTAGATTACCAAGTGATGATGATCTTTAGACATTTATTGTTTTTATTATTACCTATTTTTTTGTTCTCTCAAATAAATTTGTTTGAGAAGAAAGAATTTATTGTAAAGAATGATACTTTAAAATACAGAATTTTAGCGCCCTTAGATTACGACGTAAATAAAAAATATCCAGTTCACCTTTTTTTGCATGGAGCAGGTGAAAGAGGAAGTGACAATGAATTGCAGCTAATCCATGGTGCTGAACTTTTTTTAAAAAAATCTAACAGAGAAAAATTTAAATCTTGGGTTATTTTTCCACAATCACCACAAAATGATTGGTGGGGAGGACACTACGACCCATATAAATTTGACTATGATGTAAGAAAATCAAATGCACTAAACTTAGTAGTGTTATTTATGGACAATTTTATAAATCGAGAGGATGTTGATAGCAACAAAGTATATGTAACTGGACTATCAATGGGTGGTATGGGTACATATGCTATTTTAGCTCAAAGACCTGATATGTTTGCTGCTGCGACTCCAATTTGTGGAGATGGCAACCCTAATAACGTGTCAAATTTCGCTAATAAAGTGCCTGTGTGGATTTTTCATGGTTCATTGGATAAAACTGTTTTACCTGAACACTCTTTAAAAATGGCTAGTGCTATCATAGAAAATGGTGGAAATCCTAAGATCACATTTTACGAAAACGTATATCATAATAGTTGGGATATAGCATTTGCTGAAAAAGATTTTCTCAAATGGATTCACTCTAAAACTAAAACAAATGAATAAATATTTAATACTATCTGTAATAATTTTTAGCTTATCGTCATGCAACTCAGAAAATAAAAATAACTCTGTTTTTATTGAAGGCGGGGGTACTCTAGATGATTGGGCAAATCTATCAAAGTATGCCGAATCTAATAAAGAATTAGTTGACAATTTGGATGAAAACAGAGTTGTTTTTATGGGTAACTCAATAACTGAAGGTTGGTCAAACTTTAATTCTGATTTTTTTATTAATAACCCTTATGTGAACAGAGGAATTAGTGGTCAAACTACTCCACAAATGTTGATCAGATTTAAACCTGATGTAGTAAATCTTAAACCCACGGCTGTAGTTATACTTGCTGGAATAAATGATATTGCAGAAAACACTGGTCCGATGAAAATTGAAAATATTGCTGAAAATATTTTTTCAATGAGTGAAATTGCATTGGCAAATAATATAGAGGTGTTTATTTGCTCTGTTTTACCAGCTAAGGCTTTTCCTTGGTCACCGTCAATAAAAAATGTTGCAAAAAAAGTGATAGAATTGAATTTGCTATTAAAAGATTACTGTCTGAAAAACAACATTCAATATGTCGATTATCATTCAGTAATGGATGATGGAAATGGTGGTTTAAAAGTTCCAGAACATACTACAGAAAATGATTTAGTTCACCCAAATAAAGACGGTTATAAAATTATGGAAGGAGTAATCACGAAGTTTCTGGCTTATAAATGACTATTTTTTTTTAAATTAGTTATGGTGTAAAATGAAAAAAAATCTACCATATTTAATAATTCCATTCCTGCTAATCTTTGGACTAAATTATTTTAAATCAAAATCTTATACAGATTCATATATTGAAAGTAATGATTTGAATTTTGCGGTCAAGGATGTTTCTAATGTCCCAGATGATATTGATTTTAATTTTCATGTAAATCCAATAATTTCTGATAAATGTTTTACTTGTCATGGACCTGATGACAAACAAAGAAAAGCAAATTTAAGATTAGATACCAAAGAGGGCTTATATCAAATGACAGAAGACCTATTAAAAAAAGTTGTAGATCTTGAAAACCTTGAGGAAAGTGAAATGATTAGAAGAATTTATCATGAAAATGAATCTATTGTTATGCCACCTCCAGAGTCAAATTTAGCACTGTCGGAATATGAAAAAGAGGTTTTAAGGAAATGGATAATTCAAGGTGCTAAATGGAAAAAACATTGGTCTTTCATTAAGCCAGAAATAACGGAAATACCAAAAATCATCAACACACAGTGGACATCAAACGAAATTGATTTTTTTATTGCAAAAAATATTGAAAGTAATAATCTTGAATTTTCAAAACTAGAATCAAAAGAAATACTAATTAGAAGGTTATATTTTGATATAATTGGACTACCACCAACAGTTGAGGAAATAGATAATTTTTTAAATGATCAATCTCCAGATTCCTACGAGAACCTGGTCAATCGATTACTTGACTCAAAAAATTATGGTGAAAGAATGGCATCCATTTGGATGGATATTGCAAGATATGGAGATAGCCATGGTTATCAAGATGATACAGAAAGAACAATGTGGCCCTGGCGTGATTGGGTAATACATGCATACAACTCAAATATCCCATACGATAAATTTATCACTTGGCAACTTGCAGGTGACCTGATTCCAAATGCAACAAAGGAGCAAATTATTGCAACAGGCTTTAATAGAAATCATAAAATTACACAGGAAGGTGGGGTAATTCCAGAGGAATATAGAGTTGAATATGTTGCAGACAGGGCTATTACAACTTCTAAATTAATGATGGGTTTAACCATGGAGTGTGCTAGATGCCATAGTCATAAATATGATAATATTTCACATGATGAATTTTACGGATTTTATAGTTTTTTCAATAATATTGATGAAGAGGGATTAATTCAGTATGGAGATTATGCACCAAAACCAAAGCTTACTATATCAAAATCTGAAGTTAATAATGATCTTAACTTTATAAAATTACCAGACAGTTTAGACAAAGTGACTTTTATGGTTATGAAAGAAAGTGAAAACTTAAGAAAAACTTTTGTTCTAAACAGAGGGCTTTATAATCTTCAGTTAAATGAAGTTAAATCCATGACACCATCTGCTGTAATGCCATTGAAAAAAACTAATGCAAACAGACTTGACCTTGCTCAATGGTTTTTTGATGAAGAAAACCCACTAACTTCTAGAGTGGTAGTAAACAGAATATGGCAACAATTTTTTGGAGTTGGAATAGTAGCAACACCAGATGACTTTGGAAGTCAAGGTAATAGACCTATTAATCCAGAACTTTTGGATTGGCTTGCAGTGACTTACATGAAGAATGATCAGTGGGATACAAAAAAATTAATAAAGAGAATTGTTATGTCTTCAACTTACAAGCAGACTAGCCGTACAAGTGATCTAAATTATAGTTTAGATCCAGAAAATGTATATCTATCTCGCTACCCAAGACAAAAACTTTCAGCTGAGATGATTCGTGATAATATTTTAAAATCCAGTGGATTATTGGTAAACAAATTAGGTGGCCCAAGTGTAAAACCACTTCAACCAGAAGGACTTTGGGATGAAGTTACAGGCGGAGGGGGTGGTAGTTTAGCAAAATATGTTATGAGTACTGGTGACAATTTGTATCGCAGAAGTCTCTACACATTTTGGAAAAGGACTGTACCGCCGCCAGCAATGATGATTTTTGATGCTGCCTCTAGAGACAATTGTGAAGTTCAAAGACAAAACACAAGTACTCCATTACAATCATTAACCTTGATGAATAATCCAGAGTTTCAAAAAGCTGCTCTTCATTTATCAACAAACGTATATAAGATGGATATTGATATAGATGATAAAATTACTAAGCTTTATAGAACAATAACTGGAAGATCTCCCAACAAAAATGAATTATCAAAACTGAAAAATTATTTTAATGATGAAAATTCAATTAACAATGAATCAGTTGCTTTTGATAAAATTTGCATGTTAATTTATAATTTAGATGAAACTAGTCAAAAGAGCTAATGGAAGAAATTCATAAACACTTTATAAATAATAATAGACGAAATTTTCTTAAGAAAACTGGTCTTTGTATTGGTGGTTTGGCTCTGGGATCTATTGTAAATCCATTTAATAATTCAAATGATGATCCATTTTCAGTTATAAAAAATCAACTGAATTTACCTCACTTTGCACCAAAAGCAAAAAGAATTATTTATTTATTTCAAAGTGGGGGGCCTGCTCAGCAAGATCTTTTTGACTACAAACCAAAATTGACGGATATGCGAGGTATAGATTTACCTGAATCTGTTAGGATGGGACAAAGGCTTACTGGAATGACATCAGGTCAAGATAAGTTCTCACTTGTTGGCGGAATTACTAATTTTAGGCAATACGGTGAATCAAGGGCATGGGTAAGTGACCTTTTACCCTACCTAAGTAAAGTAGTTGATGAGTTATGTTTCATCAAATCAATGAATACTGAAGCAATCAATCATGATCCAGCAGTTACGTTTTTTCAGACTGGATCACAGCAACCCGGAAGACCTAGTATGGGTTCATGGCTTAGTTATGGTTTAGGAAGTTTAAATAAAAATCTTCCTTCTTTTGTTGTATTACTATCAAGAGGAACAGGGAGACCAAAAGGTCAGCCTTTATATTCAAGATTATGGGGCAATGGATTTTTAAGCTCACTGCACCAGGGTGTTCAGTTTAGATCTGCAAAAGATCCAGTTCTCTTTTTAAAAGATCCAGAAAATTTATCTCGTCTGGAAAGAAGAAAAATGTTAGACTATCTTTCGGAGCTAAATGAAGAACAAATAAATATGTTTGGCGACAAAGAGATAGAAAGTAGAATTTCTCAATATGAAATGGCTTACAGAATGCAAACATCTGTTCCAGAGACAATGGATATTTCAAATGAACCTGAAAATATTTTAAAAATGTATGGTCCTAACTCAAAAAAACCCGGGACATATGCTGCCAATTGTATACTTGCTAGAAAACTAATAGAGAAAGATGTTCGATTTGTTCAATTGTACCACATGGGTTGGGATCAACATGAAAATTTACCTACACAAATAAAAGGACAAACTAACGACATTGACCAACCAACTGCAGCACTAATTATGGATTTGAAACAAAGAGGATTATTAGAGGATACTCTTGTTGTTTGGGGTGGAGAATTTGGAAGAACTTCATATAGTCAAGGATCTCAAGCAGCACTTAAAAATAACACATATGGAAGAGACCACCACCCTAGATGTTTTACCATATTTATGGCAGGTGCTGGTGTCAAGCCAGGGTTTTCGTATGGAGAAACAGATGATCTTGGATATAATATTGTAAAGGACCCAGTTCATGTTCATGATTTGCAAGCAACTATTCTTCATTTATTTGGAATTAATCATGAGAAAATGACTCATAAATATCAAGGAAGAAGGTTTAGATTAACTGATGTTCATGGTGAAATCAAACATGATATCTTAACCTAGGATCGAATAAGTTTTATGAAAGTTTATTTTTTAGTATTTAGTTTACTCTTTTATTTATCAACAAATTTTTCTCAAAAAAATAATTTTCATGATTATAATCAAAAAATAGGAGGATTAGATTATGGACTTGAAATGGTTTCAATTAAAGGTGGTCAATTTAAAATGGGCAGTCCTAATTATGAAAAAAACAGGATGGCTGATGAAGGGCCAGTTCATAAAGTTTATGTAGACTCATTTTGGATAGGAAAATTTGAAGTTACATGGGATTTATATGAACTTTTCATGAGTAGGGAAATTGATAATAATCAAACTTCAAATGATATTAAAAATGAAATCAACTTGAATGTTGATGCAGTAAGTTCTGCCACAACCCCATATGTCGAAATGAGTTTTGGAATGGGAGTTGAGGGTTATCCGGCAATCTCCATGACACAGTTAGCAGCATCAAAGTTTTGTGAGTGGTTATCAGCAATGACAGGAAATTATTATCGTCTACCTACAGAGGCTGAATGGGAATATGCATGCAAAGCGGGTACAGAGAATGCATTTAGTTTTGAAAATGCTGATGAAATTGAAGAATATGCATGGTTTGAGAATAATAGTAATGGAAAATATCAAAAGGTTGGTCAAAAAAAACCAAACCCATGGGGTCTCCATGATATGCATGGAAATGTTTCTGAGTGGACATTAGATCAATACAACCCGACTGCGTACAATAAAAAATCGATTGAAATTTCAAATAATCCAATTGAGATTGCTACAAAATTATATCCCCGAGTTGCTCGAGGAGGCTCATTCATGAGTAAATCTTACAGACTCAGAAGCTCTGCAAGGTTAGCGTCTAATAAAGAATGGAAAAAACAAGATCCTCAAATACCTAGAAGTTTATGGTGGCATACTGATGCTCAATTTCTAGGTTTTCGTATTGTTCGACCATTTAATACTCCGTCCGAGGAGGATAGAAAAAAATACTGGATTAATTAAATTATTACTAAATTAATGATATGGTAAGAAGACATTTTTTAAACAGTCTTGGTTTAACATCAATGGGCATGACTCTGCCTCATATTAATTCTAATTTTTCCCATTTTTTTTTATTTAAAAATAAGTTTAATCTAAAATATGCTCCCCACTTTGGAATGTTTAAAAATATTGCAGGTGACGATCTTGTTGATCAACTAAATTATATTGCTGATCAAGGATTCACTGCTTTTGAGGATAATAATCTTAAAAAAAGGACTATTGAAACTCAAAATAAAATGGCAAAAGTTATGGAGAAAAGAGGGATTCAAATGGGTGTGTTTGTTGCACACACGATTCATTGGAAAGATGCTAATCTAGCTAGTGGAGATAAATCAAAAAGA
Source organism: uncultured Bacteroidota bacterium (assembly GCA_902606555.1). Taxonomy (GTDB): domain Bacteria; phylum Bacteroidota; class Bacteroidia; order Flavobacteriales; family Flavobacteriaceae; genus Eutrophosalina. Next base: position 3,962 of record CACLGQ010000021.1, on the reverse strand, counting down.
AAGGAATTTTTAGATGAAATAAAATCATCTGTCGAGGTCGCAAAAAGAATTAATGCTAAATGGATGACAGTAGTACCAGGATACAAAGATTTAAGGCTAAACATAGCATACCAAACTGTTAATGTTATAGATTCATTAAAATATGCTTGTGATATTCTGGAACCACATGGATTAGTTATGGTTTTAGAACCCTTAAATTTTATTAATCATCCAGGACTATTCCTTACACAAAGTCCACAAGCCTATGAAATATGTAAATCCGTTGATTCAAAATCATGTAAAATATTATTCGATATTTATCATCAACAAATTCAAGAAGGTAATTTAATACCAAATATTAAAAATTGTTGGGATGAAATTGCATATTTTCAAATTGGAGATAACCCTGGTAGAAAAGAACCAACAACTGGAGAAATAAATTATAAAAATATTTTCGAATATATTTACAGTAAAGGTTATGATGGAATTTTAGGAATGGAACATGGAAATAGTATGAATGGAGAAGATGGTGAAATTGCTGTAATTGAAGCATATAAAAAAGTAGATAATTTTAAAACTTAAGATATTATGAAAAATTTAAAGAGACGATTTTTTATTAAAAGTTCATCGTTAGTAGCTGGGAGCCTTGTTCTACCCTCTTTTAATATTAACAGAATGGCAAATAGTGCAAATAATAAAAAACTTAAAGTATCAGTAGTTGGTTGCGGAGGAAGAGGTACAGGTGCTGCGGTACAAGCGTTAAGAGCTGATGAAAATGTTGAATTAATTGCTATGGCTGATGCATTTAAAGATAGATTAGAAAAAAGCCTTAATGCCATTAAACAGGAATTTGAAGATGAAAAAAACATTGAGGTTAAAGAAAAAAATATGTTTGTAGGATTTAATGGTTATAAAAAAGCTATTGATTTAGCGGATGTTGTAATTTTGGCAACACCTCCAGGATTCAGACCTCTACACTTTAAATATGCAATTGATCATGATAAACATGTATTTATGGAAAAGCCAGTTGCAACTGATGCTCATGGTGTTAGACAAGTTTTAGAAACAGCTAAAGTTGCAAATCAAAAAAAATTAAATGTTGTGGTTGGACTTCAAAGAAGATATCAATACAGTTATCTCAATATTTTAAAGCAAGTTAGAAGGGGGTTAATAGGAAAAATAACATCTGGACAAGTTAGATGGAATTCTGCTGGCGTATGGGTTAAAGAAAGACAACCTAATCAGACTGAAATGGATTATCAAATGAGAAACTGGTATTATTTTAATTGGTTGTGCGGAGATCATATAGTGGAGCAACACATTCACAATATTGATGTTGCTAATTGGTTTATAAATGAATACCCAATAAGTGCTCAGGGAATGGGTGGAAGAGAAGTTCGAAAAGGTAAGGATCATGGAGAAATTTTTGATCATCATTTTGTAGAATTTAAATATGCCAGTGGAGCAACTATATCCAGTCAGTGTAGACATCAACCAGGAACTCATAGACAAGTCAATGAACTTCTAGTTGGAACCAAAGGAATCGTAAACATTAATAATAAGGGTATAGTTAATATTGAAGATCATTATGGAAATATTATTCATACATACGATGGAAGAAAAGATGAGAGTCCATATCAAATTGAACATAATAGACTTTTTAAATCTATAAGGGATGGCGGTTATATTAACGATTCAGAATATGGAGCTAAATCAACTATGTCAGCCATTCTTGGAAGAATGGCCACATACTCTGGTAAATTAGTAACATGGGATGAGGCAATCAATGCCAATGATAATATGATACCGGAAAATCCAAATTGGAATTCAAATCCTCCAGTGCTGCCTGATGAAAATGGAATGTATAAAATTCCTATTCCTGGTGAATATAAAATTTCATAAATTATTGATGAGAATAATTTATAAGTTTTTTTCTGTTTTTTTAATTCTAATTTCATTATCCTGCAAAGGGGATATTGATGTTGATGAAAATGATACTAGTTTTACAAACGAAATAAAATATCCATATGATTTCTTTTTCAATCACAATGGTTTTAATAGAATGTATACATTATACAAACCAGATAATTTGAAAGAAAAAGCTCCTCTGGTTTTTATTCTTCATGGTTATACAAGTAATTCAACTAATATTATGAACTATTCTGCAATGAATAGTATAGCTGATCGACATGGTTTTATGGTGTGTTACCCGCAAGGAACACGTAATTTATACACTGGTCAAACTCATTGGAACGCTAATTTAACAGAGATGAGTTCAGTCAATGATTCAGCTTTTCTTAAAGATTTAGCAAAAAAATTACAAGCTGAGTATGATCTAAGTGACAAAAATACATTTGTCGGTGGAATGTCGAATGGTGGATTTATGAGCTATACTCTTGCATGTGAAAGATCTGATACATTTAAAGCAATTGCATCGATTACCGGTACAATGAGTGGATATGACTGGAGAAACTGTAATCCTGGAAAAGTTCCAGTTTTACAAATTTCGGGAACCAATGATATGGTGGTTCCTATGGATGGCTCAATGTCATCTGCAGGTGGATGGGGTGGTGCACCACACATTGAGAGAATTATGACTTACTGGTCAAATATTAATGAATGTAACCAAGTACAAAGTGAAAATCTTCCTAATATTAATAACAATGATAATTCTTTTGTAAGAATTGATAAGAAAACCGACTGTTACAGTAATCATGAAGTGTGGCTTTACACTGTGTTTGGAGGAGGTCACACATGGCCAGGTGCCTGGGGAAATATGGATATAAGTGCAAGTGAGGAAATTTGGAAATTCTTTAGTAGATACATTGAATAATTATGAGTTATAACAGAAGAAATTTTTTAAAAAAATCCAGTTTAGGAGCAATTGCTGCATCAACTTTAAGCATTAATTGTCAAAATAATTTATCATCCGAAAGAGAGGGGTCATACATGGGTGGCTTTTCTGATAAACCAATTGAAAAAATTAGAGCTGCATTTATAGGGTTAAATAGAGGTGGTTCACACTTAAGAAACTTTGCAACAATTAAAAATACTGAAGTTGTGGCACTTTGTGATTTATATGAAAATAATGTTAAAAGAGAACTTGAAAGATTATATCAGTACAGTTCAAAAACGAGCGATGTTAAAACATATTGGGGTGACGAAAATAATTGGAAAATAATGTTAAAAGAAGTTAGACCTGATGTTGTATTCATAAGTACCAACTGGAATAATCATGCTCCAATGGCAATTGAATCAATGAAAGCAGGTTCACACGCTTTTGTGGAGGTTCCACTTGCTGTGACACTTGAAGAAATGTGGGATATTGTTAATACATCTGAAAAAACTCAGAAAAATTGTATGATGCTGGAAAATGTAAATTATGGAAGAGCTGAATTGATGTATTTGAATATGTGTAGGCAAAATGTAATTGGAGAACTCTTGCATGGAGAAGCTGCCTATATACATGAATTAAGATGGCAAATGATGCAAGATGAAAAGGGTACTGGCTCTTGGAGAACACTTCACTACAGAGAATTAAATGGAAACGTTTACCCAACTCATGGTTTAGGTCCTGTTGCGCAGTATATGAATCTATCTAGAGGAGATGATAATTTTAAATCCCTTGTATCATTTTCAAGTCCAGCTTTAGGAAGAAAATTATATGCTGAAAAAAACTTTCCTAAAGATCATAAGTGGAATAAAATGGAGTTTAAAAATGGAGATCTTAATACATCTATTATAAAAACAGAGCTTGGAAGAACAGTACTGGTTCAATGGGATGAAACTAGTCCAAGACCATATACTAGATTAAATTTAATTCAAGGCACACAAGGAACGCTAGCAGGTTACCCTACAAGGGTTGCGCTTGAGGGTGGTTTCGAAGATATCACTAAAGATCACCACTCTTGGATTCAAGGTGATGATCTTGAAAAACTTTACGAAAAATATGATCACCCACTTTACAAAAGATTAAATTCTAA
>CACLGQ010000020.1 GCA_902606555.1 uncultured Bacteroidota bacterium | reverse complement strand
AAAAAATAAAACCTCTATTTATATTTCTCACGGAATAAATGACGAGGTCATCCCCTACAATGAATCAATTGAAACAAATAAAATATTAGATGATAATAATATTGACTATGTATTTGAAGGTTTTGATCAGGGTCACGGAGTTAATCAGGAAAACTTAAAATCATTTTTAGATTGGCTTAACAAAAAATATTAATTGTTAATTAATAATTCTAAACCATCATAAGATAAGAATACACATTCAGGAAGTAATCTTTCGGTATCAGAGTGTAATCCCATGTCAGGTGCGATATGAGTTAGATATGTTCTTTTGGGTTTTAGTTTTTCAACCATCTCAATGGCTTGAGTCAAATTAATGTGAGAGTAATGTTCTTTGTGTCTCAGTGCATTCAATACTAAGGTATCAAGGCCACGTAATTTATCGAGTTCTAATTCTTCAATTTCTTTCAAGTCAGTAACATAAGCGAAGTTTTCAATTCTAAATCCAAAAACTTGTAATTTATGATGCATGTAAGAAATTGGTACAACAGAAATATTATCAAATTTAAAGATCTCACCCTCACTAATTACATTTGGATATACATGCGGGGAACCAGGATAATCGCCCTTTTTATCAAATAAATAATCAAATCTATTTTTTAGATTTTCCACCACTCGTTTGTGAGCAAATATTGGAATTTTACCTGTTTGAAATGAAATTGGACGAACATCGTCTAGCCCTGCAGTATGATCTGCGTGTTCATGCGTAAAAAAAATCGTATCAATTTTATTTTTGTTTATTCTAAGCATTTGCTGCCTGAAATCGGGGCCACAATCAATTAAAATAGATTTTGATTTGTATTCGATTAATATTGATGACCTTAACCTATTATCACGTTTATCTGAGCTTAAACATGATTCTCTTTTTAGCCCAATAGTAGGAATTCCTGTACTCGTTCCAGTACCTAAGAAAGTTATTTTCATTATAATTTACCAAATTTAAAATTTTTTCTGTGCAGTTATTAATGAGAGTTATTAAATTTGTAAAGAATTATTGCAATGGTGGCTTCTTTAAAGGGCGATAAAGAATTTGAAAAAATCCTATCTACAAAGGATAAGGCTCTTAGAATTAATTTAAACGATAACATATATGGAACATTTGCTGAAATAGGTGCTGGTCAAGAGGTTGCCAGACATTTTTTCAGATCTGGTGGAGCTTCTGGTACAATAGCGAAAACTATGAGTGCATACGATAAAGGTTTTAGTAATGCCATATATGGTGAGGAGAAGGACAACAGATTTGTTACTAAGTCAAGGTTAACTAAAATGTTAAACCATGAAATCGGTTTACTTGAAAATCGAGTTAGCAGAGATGATAATCCTGATAAAATGTTTTTTTCATTTGCAAATACAGTTGCTACAATAGATTTTGCGAAGAAATTTAAAGGTCATGGATGGATGGGTATTAAATTTCAGACTGATAGTTGCGATGACTACAGTGAAATTCAAATGCATATTAGATTTCACGTAAATGACGCTAAAACACAACAGGAGCTTCTAGGTATTATGGGTGTAAACCTAATTTATGGGGCATACTATAAACACAACAAACCAAGATCTTTAATTAAATATTTGTATGATCACATTAATCCGTCCTCAATTGAAATCGATACTATTAATTTTTCTGGCAAACTATTCAAAAATATTGATAACAGATTATTAAGTTTAGACCTTGTAAAAAATAATATGACTCAAGCTGTGATGTTTGGGCCCGATGGAAAAAATATCCTACCTGCGGCTGAATTATATAAAAAAAATATTCTAACAATCAGAGGGAGTTTCAGACCTGTAACTAAAGTAAATGAGGACATGTATGAGAAATCCTTGACAATCGTTAAAAATGATAAAAGCTTTAAAGATAAAAACTCAATATCAATTTTTGAAATCACTTTATCAAACCTAATTTCTGATGGAAAGGTTAATGAACAAGATTTTCTGGACAGAGCACAATTACTTTGTTCAATGGGTAAAACTGTAATGATTACAAATTTTCAAGAATATTATAAATTATCTGAATACTATAATAAGTACACTGACAAAAAAATAGTTTTAACTATGGGTGTTGACAATCTTATTCAAGTTTTTGAAGACAAATATTACAAAGATCTAAATGGTGGTATTCTTGAAGCTTTTGGAAATTTATTTTCTCAAAATGTAACAGTACTCCTTTACCCAATGTTAAAAAAAGATAAATTAATTGACAGCAATAACTTAGTTGTAAATAATAAAATGAAAAACTTGTACAAGTTTTTCAAAGACAATAAAAAAATTATCGATATTAAAAACTACAATAAAAAGCTTTTAAAAATATTTTCATGGAAGGTGCTAGATAATATTAAAAAGGGTAAAAAAGATTGGGAAAAGGATATTCCTAAAAATGTTTCTGATCTAATAAAAAAGAAAAAGCTTTTCGGATACAGTTGAAAAAATCTTAACCATTAATTATTTGATCTGCGTGCTCCTTAGTCTTTACTTTGTCTATTAGACGAGTTAAAACTAAGTCTTCATCAAAAATAAATGTCATTCTGTGAATTCCCTCATACTCTTTTCCCCTGAATTTCTTCGGTCCCCATACACCGAATAGTTTAACGAGTTTTTTTTCAGTATCTGCTAAAAGTGGGTATTGAAATCCAAATTTATTTGAAAATTTATTTTGAGTTTCCACCTTATCACAGCTAACTCCTAAAATGTTGTAACCCATTTTATCAAGTTTAGTGTAGTTATCAGAAATATTACATGCCTCAGCTGTACATCCAGGTGTATTAGCTCTTGGATAGAAAAAAACAATTAATTTTTTTCCCTTTAAATCATCACTATTAACAACATTTCCTGTGTTATCCAAACATTTAAATAACGGAATAGTATCTCCTATTTTTAATGTGTTCATTTATATAAATTTTATGAGTAAATTTAATTAAAATGAACAAAACTGAAAAAATTAATTTTATTATAAATGTTTTAGAGGACTTGTTTCCTAAAATTGAAATTCCATTAGACCATAAAGATCCATATACTTTACTAATTGCTGTATTATTATCTGCACAAAGTACAGATGCTGGGGTAAATAAAATTACTCCAATTCTTTTTAAAAAGGCAGATAATCCATACGATATGGTAAAATTAAGCGTCGAAGAAATCAGAGATATTATTCGACCCGTAGGTTTATCTCCGATGAAATCAAAGGGTATCTATGGTCTATCAAAAATATTAATTGAAAAATATAACGGTAAAGTTCCTAAGACTTTTGAAGCTTTGGAGAGCCTTCCGTCTGTAGGACACAAAACTGCCAGTGTCGTATTATCCCAAGCGTTTGGAATACCAGCCTTTCCCGTAGATACGCACATACATAGGTTAATGTATAGATGGGGGCTATCAAATGGAAAAAATGTCAAGAAAACTGAGGAGGATGCAAAAAGACTTTTTCCTAAAAAACTTTGGAATAAATTACATATTCAAATTATTTTATATGGAAGAAAATTTTCGCCTGCTAGAGGATGGAAAATAAGTGAAGATATAATTATGATGAAAGCAGGAAGGAAATCTATACTGAAAAAAATGATTTAATTACAATTTATTTCATGTTCGGACCAGTCCTTACCCGTATGGGAATTATCAAAATAAAAACACATTTTCCTATTATCTGAAAATGTTAAATATTTATAAAACCCGTCAGGAACTGTTGCTCCTGTTTCAAGGACAGGGCTGTTAGAGGAGAATTTAAGTTCTATTCTTATTTCAATAGGTCCTGTATCTTTAGCCCAAAATCTGACTTGCTCTTCCAATTCTGCCCATTCTCCCCTGTTCAAACTATCCTTTTGTAATGCGCAATTAACAAATGAGAACGTTTTTGCGAGGTTTGACCAACTATCAGTAAATGAACCTGCAGGAGCCATGTGACCTTTATCCCACTCATTTTTATAATAATCATTGTCATTCGATGTCCAAACATTACTGACAGTGTAAAAATCCATATTACCACGATCAGCAACTTTAACAAAATCTCTTACCGTATATTCAATCCAGTTAGGTTGCTCTTTTTTTTCGTTATAGGAAATTCTAAAAACGGCATTTTCAACCATTACTTCATCCCTTAAATCAAATTCGAAATTCTGTAAATTATCATTATCACACGAGTAGAATAAAAATAAAAAAAATAAATATTGTTTTCTCATTTAAAACAGTGTAGGGTTTGTATTTTTTTTCATGTAACCATTTGATCTGATTACTTTACCGAATTTGTATTCTTCAATTACTATACCAAGTTCGTTCTCGAGCCACTCTGCTACAATATGGCGATGACAAAATTTCTTTTTTGACACATTAGTCATAATTATTGGTTCAAAACCAAAAACTAAACTTTTAAGATCATCGTATACAGTTTTAGGATTTAGGTAAAACAATTGTTCTTTATAAGAATCAATAAATTGTTTCTCACTTATTTTTTTTTTTGTAAGATTTTCAAATAATTTCCAGTTTGGGGCTAAAGATTTGTACTCATAACTAATAAAACTATTATTTGAAGGATAAAGTGAAATTGAAATATATCCGTTTATTTTGGATTCATTAACCTGTTTAAAAAAACCTGTCTTCACAAAAAACTTTATTTAATACTTAATTCATTGAAAATAAGTAAAATTATTTAATTGTAATTTTTTAAAATTGATCACTGATTATATAAAATTATAAAGATTACATTTTTTCAATATTTTTTTTTTGATATTGATAATATTTTGGGTAAAAAACTCATAATTATTTAAAAAATTATTTCATTTGTGAAACACTGTAAATTTTAACAACAATTTCTTGTTTTCTTAACAAAATTTTAACATATTTACTCACTTAACTAAAAAATTTAATTAAATGAAAAAATTAGTAAAACTATTTTCCTTGTTTTTTTTAATGACAGGCATTTTAGGTTTTGCGCAAATTTCAGGAACAGTTACTGATTCTGAAGGATTGCCACTCCCAGGTGCTACTGTTGTTGTTCAAGGAACTTCGATTGGGGTAACATCAGATTTTGATGGTAATTATTCCATATCAGCGTCTCAAGGAGATGTGCTAGTTTTCAGTTACGTTGGTTATGAAAGTCAATCTGTTACAGTAGGTCTTTCATCCACTATCGATGTATCGCTGACAAGTAGTACTGCTCTAGAGGAAGTTGTTGTAACTGGAATTACATCGAGGGAGAGACAAAGGTTAACATCCAATGCAGTAGTTGTAGGCTCTGAACTTATTGAGGGAGTTGCAGTTACTTCACCAGATCAAGCTCTTATGGGTCGTGTTGCTGGACTTAGGATAGTTGGTCTTTCAGGAACTCCTGGTGCTCCACAACAAATTCGAATTCGTGGAGAAGGGTCTTTATCTGGATCAAACTCACCACTATTCGTTATTGATGGTGTTCCAGTAAATAATGGGTCAATAAGTCCATTATTAACGGACATGGGTATTTTATCCATGATAAATGCTGCAGACATTGAGTCTATCACAGTACTTAAAGATGCTGCATCTTTAGCAGCTTACGGTGCTAGAGGATCCAACGGTGTTGTTGTTATTACAACAAAGAAAGGCCAAGCAGGTGAAATTTCATTCAATGTTCAAAGTCAATATGGATGGCAAAATTATGCTGTTGACCAAAGAACAATGTTAAATGGAAATCAAAGATTAGAACTTGGTGCTGAAACAATTATGAACTCATATGGTTGGACAAGAGAAAATGCCACTGGTTTTGTATTAAGAAATTTTGCTGGCGCAGCTGCATGGGATGCAGGTGGAAGAGTTGATGGTAATTGGGAAGAAATCATTGCTGTAGAAGATGCTCCCTACCAGAACTATAACATCTCGGCTTCAGGAGGAAATGCTTCAGAAAACTTTAGAATTGGACTTGGATACAGACAACAAACTGGAGTTTCTATCGCAACCGATTTTGAAAGCATAAATGGTTCTATCTATTATAAGAAAAAGGCTGGCAAGGTAACTATTGAAACTAACAATAGAGTATCTAACGCTAGACAAAACGGAATTCATGAAGGAACTGCTTATTTTGGAGCTCCTCAAATGGCTAGATTATTTATGAGCCCATGGGAACAACCATATAATGCAGATGGTTCTTATAACATTAATTTAACAACTAGTGTTTACAACCCTCTTCAACAAGCAGATTTAAACCTTCAAACTAACGATGGAACGAGAGCTATTTCAAACAATAGTGTTACATATGCTATAAATGAAAATTTTAAGCTTCAAACTAAATTTGCTATCGACTACACTAACGGAGCATCTCATCAATTTATGAATCCTCACCACGGTGATGTTACTGATGAAAATGGTTATGCTTACGAGGCAATTGATAGAACGTTTCTTTGGACAACAATAAATGAGCTTCAGTATGACCAAATATTTGGAGAAAATGAGCATTATCTTTCTGTTTTAGTAAGACAATCATTCTCAAAAAATAAATCAAATTTTATTAGTGCATCTGGTTATAATGTTGCTGCTGATGGTTTGGTATATGTAGCAAGTTTTAATACTAACGAGTCCGGTTATAGCTCATTTGGAGACTATAAAGAATTAGGTTATTTAGCTTTAGCTAACTATTCATACAAAAACAAGTACGTTGTTGATTTGTCTTTCAGAAATGATGGATCATCAAGATTCGCTAGCGGATACAGGTTTGGTAATTTCTACTCAGCTGGTATCGCATGGAATATTTCTAACGAAAACTTTTTGGCTGATAGCGATATAGTTGACAATCTAAAAATTAGAGCTTCATATGGTGAAACAGGTAACAATGGAATTGGAAACAACCAATACCAATCACTATTTTCATACGGTGGTGCTTACGACGATAATGGAGCAGTTGCTCCATCAACTTTTGGTAACCTTGTAATTTCATGGGAAACTGCAAGATTGCTTGATGTTGGTGTTGACTTTTCATTATTTGGAGACAGATTTTCAGGTGCATTAACTTATTATGAAAAGACTACTGATGACTTACTTCAAAGCGTACCAATTTCAACTACATCTGGTCACTCAGGACAAACAGCTAATGTTGGTTCAATCTTAAACAAGGGTGTAGAATTTGAATTTGATGCAACAGTCGTAAAAGCAGGTGATTTTAGTTTTGAATTATACGGAAATGTTTCTGAAAACAGAGATGAAGTTTTGAGGTTAGCTCAAGACGCTGCAGGTAATGATATCAATCTAGATAATTCTTATTATACAACTAGAGTTGGTTATCCACAAGGTCAATTTTACTTGAGAACTTGGGGAGGTGTTGACCCAGCAGATGGTAGACCATTTTACAAAGTTGGTGGAGATTTTAGAGATGGTCCCGTCAGTGAAGAGGTTACTTATTCACTTTTTGGTGCTGAACAAACAGTTCAGGGCTTGAGACTCCCACCTATTCAAGGAGGTTTAGGGTTGAGATTGAGATGGAAGCAATTATCACTGGATGGTAATCTTATGTTTCAAACTGGTCATAAAGTTTTTGAAAGATGGGCATGGTATACCATGGCATCTGGTTTGAGATCTGTAAGAACATTTGCTGGAGATGCAAGATTAATGGATAGATGGCAACAACCTGGCGATATAACAGATGTTCCAAAAATGGTCTATACATCAGGCTCAACTTTAGCTGGTTCAGGTACTTCAAGCAGGTTCTTGTATGATGGTGATTTTATGAGAGTAAGAGATATTACATTAAATTACTCATTGCCTAGAAAAGCTGTTGAAGCTATTGGATTTAATAGTGTCAATCTGTTTGTCAAAGGTTTGAATTTATTCACTTGGACAAAAGATGATTTACCATTTGATCCTGAAATCAGAGCTACTGGACGTTTCAGAATAACAACGCCTCCAAATAAATCTATTTCGGTTGGCGCTAACCTAAACTTTTAAATTATGAAAAAATATATTAAACTTTCATTCTTTTTCTCATTACTGATGCTATTTGTTGCGTGTGGTGATGATGATTTAGAACCAACCTTGGCTCTTGATAAAGATCTAAACACTGGTATTAATAGTGCGAGTGACCTTGTGTCTGTCATGAATTCTGCTTATGATAGAATGACAACTGGTGGCCAAAGTGGATATTATGGACAAGGTTTCATAATGATGGGTGAAGTAAGAACTGATAATGCATATTCAACTGCAAATTCAGGAAGGTATACTTCAGCAAGTATGGATCATGCTTCAACAGGATATGGTCCATGGTCAGGAATTTACAGAGTTATTGCTATTTGTAACATCGTAATAGGTGCTGATAGTGCTTCCCTCGAAGGTGATCAAGCTCTTATGAGTCACACAAAAGGACAAGCTCACGCAGTGCGAGCATTAGCTCACTTTGACCTATTAAGAAACTATGGTCAACATTTTGTTTCTGGACAAGGTGGTGGTAATGCATTAGGTGTTCCTTACATAAAGACATATAAGGATCCAGCATATCTATCTCCTGCCAGAGATTCTGCGGTTAGCAACATCAATGATATTGTTGCAGATTTACAAGCTGGTATCAGTTTGATGAATGATTCTTACAATGTTAGTACTAGTTATATGACTAAAATGGGTGCTTATGCTGTTTTAGCAAGAGCTGCACTTTATGCAGGGGCTGTTGATAATAGCTTCTACAGTGCTGCTGGATCTGCTGCCGAATGGGTTATAAATAATGGATCAGCTAGCCCTGTTTCCGCTGCAGGTTTCAGAGCTAGTTATTACACTGATAATGCTGTTAACTCAATTTTTGAAATGGCAATGTCAGGTACAGATAATCCTGGAAGTAATGGAATGGCGTTCATGTTAAGGGGAACCATTTACGGTGACGTTAGAATACTAACTGGAGATGGACCTGGTGAAGACCTGTACGACCTATTTGCTGCTGACGCTGCAACAGATGTCAGATTTACAGCTAACGGTATGTTGGGTACTTCTCAAGGACTTCCTAGTGTTTTAGGTAAATATCCTACAATGACTGGTGATGACAATGTAACAGTTTTTAGAATTGAAGAAATGCATCTTATAGCTGCCGAGGCTGCTTTAAGAGCTGGTGATTCATCTAAAGCGTTGAGTTATCTTAACAATATTCCTAATCTTAGAAGAGCAACTCCTTACTCTGAGGCAACGCTTGATAATATTCTGAGAGAAAGAAGAAAAGAACTCTACATGGAAGCTCCAGGTAGATTTTATGACTTAGTCAGAACAGGACAAGGTATGCCAACTATTGATTTGGTTAAGCAAATGAATGATGATCTAACAGGACAACCGCCTGGGTTTGGATCTTACAGGCTTGCATATCCTATCTATCTTTCGGAGTTAAATGCTAACCCAAACATGGTTCAAAACTCGGGTTACTAAACACTAAACCTTTATTTAATTAAAAAACCCGCCATTTATGGCGGGTTTTTTGTTATATGACTAATAATGATTTATAATATACTTTTTATTTTTATTTCTGTCTCAATCTTCTCTCAAAAAGTTGATGTTAAAAACATTGAAATAATAAGAGATAGTTATGGTGTTCCTCATATTTATTCTGATACAGATAAAGAATTAGCTTATGGTTTAGCATGGGCACACAGTGAGGATGATTTTAAAACAATTCAAGAAGCTTATTTAGCTGGTAATGCATTACTTAGCAGACACATTGGATTAACGGGAGCACCTGTTGATTTCTTGACTCAACTAATACAGTCTAAAGAGACAATTGACAGTTTATATGAAACAATAGATAAAAAATTTATAGAAGTTGCCGAAGGCTACGCACAAGGAATCAACCGTTATGCCCAATTAAACCCAGATAAGGTTTTAGTAAAAAAATTATTCCCAATCACACCCAAGAAAATGCTCAGGTATTCATTTCTTCAATTATTTGTATCTAGCGAAGGTGATAGAGCTGTGAGAGCAATTTTTGAGAATGATTTTGAAAGTTTAAATTTTCAAAGAAGAAATGAACTTGGTTCAAATCTTTTTTCATTTAGTACAAAAAAAACAAATAATGGAGAAACATATATGGCTGTCAACACACATCAGCCTTTGGACGGACCAACATCTTGGTATGAAGCACATTTAGAAAGCAAGGAAGGAACCAGTATTATTGGTGCTACGTTTGCCGGTGCACCATGTATTTTGACTGGAAGTAATAAAAATTTAGCATGGACACATACTGTTAATAGACCTGATAAAACTGATATTTTTCAACTTGAGATGGTTAAAAATAGTAAGAGAAAATATTATTTTGATGATAAAGTACTAAAATTAAAAAAATATAGAGGGAAAGCTTTTATCAATATTTTAGGCATACCAATTAGAGTTAGTAAAAAATATTATTTAAGTGTTTATGGACCCACTTTAAAAAATAAAACAGGATTTTTCTCAGTAAGAACTGGATCTTTATTTAAAGTAAGAGCATTAGAGCAATGGTGGAAAATGAATAAAGCAACGAGCTTTGATGAGTATTATTCCATTTTAGAGATGAATGAAATTCCAGGATACAATATTGGCTATGCTGATAAAGATGATAATATTTTTTACATATCAAATGGGTTGATTCCTATTAGAAATGATAAATTTAAGTGGACAGGAGTTTTACCAGGAAATACTAGTGAAACATTATGGATAAATTATTATAAGACGCACGAACTTCCGCAAGTATTAAATCCTGAGTCTGGATATATTTATAATGCAAACCACTCCCCTTTTAAATCAACTTCAATTGATGAAAACCCCAATCCACAGAATTTTGCTTTAAATATGGGTTTTGAAACTTTTGATAATAATAGAAGTACTAGAATATTTGAGTTAGTTGAGTCTTATAAATCAATTAACTACGAAGATTTCAAGAAAATAAAGTATGACAATAAATTTCCTACACCTTTTAATTATAATTTTATGGATGTCAACAAGATAATGGAAATGAAACCCAATGACTACCCTGAGATTGCAGACTTGATTAAGCAAATACAAAATTGGGACAGATCTACTGATGTTAACTCAACGGGAGCAGGAGCTTATGCTATGTTTTATTATACACTGGCTGACAAATATTTCTATAAAAGTTATTATGATAGGAACTTTAGTGAATCTTTGATTGCCGACTGTCTTGTTGAAGTAAAAAAAAACATGAAAAAATATTTTAATTCTACATTAATAAAATTAGGTGATTATCAAAAACTTGTCAGAGGTGATAAAGAGATGCCAATTTTTGGAATGCCTGATGTAATAACTGCAATGAATGCCTCGAAGTATAAAGATGGTAAAGTTCAGGTTACACACGGCGAATCTTATATACAACTTGTAAAATTTAGCTCAAAAGGCACAGAGATTGAATCAATTATCTCATATGGAAGTAGTGATAATGAAGAATCACCACATTACAATGACCAAATGGAAAAATACTCTAAGTTCCAAACAAAAAAAATGAGCTTTGACAGAGAATGGGTTTTAAAAAATTCGAAAAGAGTGTATAATCCTCAATAAAATTATTTTACCAATTTCTTATATTCATGTTCATACATGGGGACTATATCGTTAATGTTATATTTTTTTGCTCTATTGTAAGAATTTTCTTTAAATTTTTCTAGAAGTTTATCATCATAAAGTAGCTTATCAAGAGCGTCAACATATGCGTCAATATCATTATAATCACAAGTAAATCCTGTTTTGTTAACGAGATTTAATTCTGGAAGACCTCCTCTGTTTGATGAAACTATAGCATTCTTAGAGGCCATAGCCTCCAAAGCAGCCAATCCAAAACTTTCAACCTTTGACGGTAATATAAAAATATCAGAATGACAAAGCTCTTTTTCAACTTCATTTGTATTACCTAAAAAATTAACATTAGGTATTTTTAATTCTTTAGTCATTTCTTTTGCTATATCTAGCTCAGGGCCTTCTCCTATTAAATTAAAAATACATTTATGTTTTTTTGAAATAAGATTAATAACCTTAATTAAAGTTCTGATATTTTTTGCTGGTCTAAAATTACTCACATGAGTAATAGTTTTATGAGCTGAGACCTTATTACAAAGATTCAGCTGATTGTTAAATTTTTCTATATCAACAAAATTAGGTATGACTTTTATCTTCTTATTTGTTTCAAAAAAATCATGTGTGTCAGTCTTAAGACTTTTCGAAACAGAAGTCACAATGTTTGATTTATCAATTGAAAACTTTACAGCTTTTTTATAAAAAGGATGCTTTCCAACTAGAGTAATATCAGTTCCATGCAAAGTAGTAACTATAGGAAGATTAATTTTATGCGTTTTAAGCATCTTTTGAGCCATATATGCAGCATATGCATGGGGGATTGCATAATGTACATGTACTAAATCAATTTTGTAGTTTGTGGAAATATCTACAATCTTTGTTGATAGAGCTAATTCATATGGTTGAAAATTAAAAAGAGGATAAAATGGAACATTAACTTTATGAAAAAATATATTATCATCATTTACTTCTAATCTAACAGGCTTCTGATATGCGATAAAGTGAACAGTATGACCATTTTTGATAATTTATGTCCTAGTTCTGTAGCTAGAATACCACTACCACCAAAAGTGGGGTAACATACAATTATTATTCTCATTAATTATTCAAAAATTATTTTCTTTATTTCTGTTCTAATGTTATAATCAATCAGTTTTCTATTTTCCATGGTTGGATAAGTCCGATTTGAAAGAAAAACATATATGATTTGATTTTCTGGATCAGCCCAAGCATATGTGCCTGTAAATCCCGAGTGCCCAAAGCTATCTTTAGATAAACATTCACAGGATAAGTTTTCTTTATCATATAGTTCAGGTTTATCAAATCCTATGCCTCTTCTAACGCCTTCATCACAAAAATGACATTTATTGAACTCATCAAAAATTTTTTCACCAAAAAATTTTTCATCACCATAATATCCCTTCTGAATATAGAGCTGCATCATCTTTGCAACATCAAGGGAATTTCCAAAGAGACCAGCATGACCTCCTATTCCACCTTGCATTGCTGCGCCCATATCATGCACATATCCTCTTATTTCACCTAGTCTAAAATAATCATCAATTTCAGACGGAACTATTTTATTTTGATCAAATGTTTTATAAGGATTAAAATTTAATGATAACATTCCATTTTTAGAAAAAATGTAATCCTGTATAAGTTTATCCAAAGTTTTACCATATTTATCCTCAAGATATTTTTTTAACAAGTAGAATGGTATATCACTGTATTTATATTCTTTTAATTCTAGTAATTCTGATTCAATAATTTTATCAAATATTATATCATTCCATAATTGCATAAAAAGGCCTTCTCTCACCTCTATTACAAAGTCTCTCGTTTGTTTATTTGAATAATATTTATCGAGTTGTTCATTTGTGATACTATCCAAAGTTTCCTTGTAAAAAGGAATCCAAGGAGTTAATCTGGAGTAGTGAGATAACATCTCTTTTAATCTTATATTCTTTTTTTCATATAAGTTTGTTTTAGGAAATAAAGAGCTCAAGGAAGTTTCAAAATTCAGTGATTTCGATTCAATTTCTTTGATAATCAACGGAATTGATACAAGAATTTTTGTAATTGATGCCAAATCATAAATATCTTCATTCTCAACAGATATTTTTTTATTGTAAGTGTGGTGACCATATGATTTATTATATATAACACTTCCATTTTTAGCAATTAAAAGTTGAACTCCTGGGGTCATCTTATTTTTAATTGCAAAATCAACAATAGAATCTACTTTTTTAAGTTTTAAGGAACTAAAACCCTCATTTAAATGGTGCTTAAAACCTAAAATCTTTTTTTTTTAAGCTTAATTGAAGAATTTACAGCAATATCTTTATGAATAGTAACAGGCAGTTTCCCTATTACATTATTTGCTCCAAAAATTGCTTGTGCTGCCTTTTCTTGAAAAACTGGGGAGTTTTGATAAGCAATCAAGATAGATTGAATATCATCTATATTTAAATCAAAGATTGAATATGGCTTTGAAAAAACAACTAATATTAAATCTGTTAGTTGTTTTAAATCATTAATTATTGAGATCTCATCCTCTGTAAACTTGTATTCACCAAAAGGTGATTTGTCAGACTTATGTAGCCCTACTATTACTTTATCATAATTTTTAGAAATTTCAATCAAAGAATCTTTATTGTTTTGATTTAAATGATCAACCCTTGAGTATTTGTTCAAATATTTTAAAAAAGTGTTGTATGAATCATCTCCCATATTTACATATCCTATTGATTTTTGATTGGATATTGATAATGGTAAATTTGTGTTTTGATTCTTCACAAGAGTCATTGACTCCTCAGCTAATCTATCTAATAGAGCAAAATCAATATCCTGATTTAAATCCTCAACTATATTCTCAATTTCAATCACTTTAAAATTATTCAATCCTGATTTGTACTTTGCCATTAAATTTTTCTTAACAGCCTTTTCCAAAGTTTTATTAGAAATCTTATTTTTTTGAATAGCCTTTTTCAATTCCTTAATACTTTTAGACACATCAGTTGGCATTAATAAAAGATCATTTCCAGCATTCAAAGCACTGACATCCGGATAATCTCCTTTACTAAAATCAACGATGGCTTTCATATCAAGCGCATCGGTAATTATAAGGCCTTTAAATCCTAAATCATCAATCAATAAGTTATTAATTACTTTTTTTGATAATGTAGAAACTTTATTTTTATCTAGAGACGGAATATTTAAGTGTGCAGTCATGATACCATCTAGTCCATTCTCTATTAACTTTTTAAAAGGATATAATTCAACCTCATCGATTCTATCTTTAGAAAAACCAATCGTAGGTAAGGTTAAATGGGAGTCAGTTTCAGTGTCACCATGTCCAGGGAAATGCTTTGCAGCACCCATTATTCCGTGATGGTGCATACCTTTTAAATAATTTAAAGCTTTATTTGAAACATTATATTTATCCTCACCAAATGATCTAAAACCTATTATTGGATTGGCGGGATTAGTATTTATATCAACAACAGGTGCAAAATTTATTTGAACACCAAGTCTTTTTGCATGAAATCCTATTCTTTTACCAACCTGATAGATTAAACTATCATTTTCTATAGCACCCAGAGTCATATTATAAGGAAATGAAAAGGCATCTTCAAGACGCATCCCAATACCCCACTCTGCATCCATTGATATTAGTAATGGAACTTTAGATTGTTTTTGAAACTTATTAATTGCCTTGGCTTGTGATTTTATATCCCCGAGTGAAAAAATCAAGCCTCCAAGTTTATAATCCTCGATTAATTTTGAAATATGTTTAATTTCATCTTCACCATATTTGGTTGCAACCCACACAGTAATTAGTTGCCCAATTTTTTCTTCTAAATCTAAATTGTTGTAAATACTGTCAACCCACTTACTTTGTTTGTAATAATCTTCAGATAATAATGGGTTCTGGGTATGTCCAATAAAAAAAGTGAAAATCAGCGGTAATAAAAAAAAATTTTTCATTTTATTAACTGTTTGTGCCAGCTTTTTGACAATGGAATCTCCCAATTGTTTACCAAATCGGACTTTAAGTTAATCAAGTTATTAAAAACGATTGTAGTATTGTCAATTTTTTTTTTCAATATTTTATCTTTAAAGACTTTAAGATTTGCTACAAAAATTTCATTATTTATTTTGTATGAAATATCAAGACGATCTAATAATCTTGTTCCAAACTCATTTTCTAGATTTTTAATAAAATGTACCATTTTATCTATCGAGCATCCGGAGGCTAAAGATGTATTT
>CACLGQ010000019.1 GCA_902606555.1 uncultured Bacteroidota bacterium | reverse complement strand
AGTGTTACTGGTGCTTGTAATGATCATTCAAGCGGTGATATTTATGGTTAAAGCTTTTGAATCTTTAAATTTTTCCATCTAACTTTGATTCCTCCACCATCGTGAATTTGTAAAGCAACACCGCCTACACCTTCGCCAATTATTGAGTCTTTAATTTTAATCATTTCTAAATCATTTATCCAAGTTGTAACCTCATCTCCAAACACTTTTATTTTCATCTTGTTCCACTCTCCCATCTGTATAACTGAGTCATTAGACTCATCAGGCTTAATTAACCATCCACGACCATAAGATTCGTATATTCCACCAGAATGTAGACCTGGTGGTGCAACTTCAACTTGCCATCCCTTGACTTTGGTACCATCAACAGTGGATCTAAAGAATACGCCACTATTACCATTATTTTCCTGTTTAAAGTTTAATTCAAGAATGAAGTCATCATAGTTTTCATTAGTACCCAAATAACCGTACTGCTCGTCTGGACCACTTTCGCAAACAAGCTCATTATCCTCAACATACCATTTTTCAGTTCCATAAATGATCCAACCATCTAGATTTTTACCATTAAATAGTGAGAAAGTTTCTAATTTTTGATTCTCATTGCAAGAAAATAAAAAACTTATCAGAAGTAATAATAAATAATATTTTTTCATAGCAAGCTATTTTAATTTTTTCTTAAATTAATAAAAATTTGAATGAAAAATATTTTTAATACAATACTATTTTTTTTTTCACTACTAGCAATAGCTCAGGATGTAGGTTTTTCTAATATTTTAGATGCCGTTTACCCTGACTTTAATCAAACTAAATTTCCAAAATCATACACTATTAATACAGCTTTAAATACTACTGTAGATATCAATCTTATAGTCTTATCTGATCTAAACTCCACTGTAGAGGTTGATTATGAAAGTCCCACAATCAATAAAGTTGATCTAAGTGAGGTTCTTGCAGTACCTGTTGAACAAAATACTGGATTAGACAGCAGGACAGAAAGATTTAAAGGATTAATTAACCCTCATGTGATAAGGCGAGCACCTTTCGAAATTTTTGAGGTAATTAAACCGCTTAATACCAAAAGTATAATTACCAAAACAAAATTTAGTTTAATTAATATAAAGATTCCTATCGAAAAAGATTTAATAACTAAAAATCACATAGTAAATTTTAAAGTTTTAATAAATGAAAAAGTATCAAGACTAAAACTTAAAATAAATATTTATAATACTTTAATACCTAATCTTGATTCAAGTAATTTCTTTTATACGAACTGGTTTAATTTATCTAAGATGGAGGAATATCATAATCTTAATAGGTGGAGTCCTAAATGGTATTCAATGTTGGATAAGTACGCTAAAATGATGGCATCTGGCAGGCAGAATTGTGTTAAAATCCCGGGTGAATTAATTAATCTAAAAAATGGAGAGATTTTTTTAGATGAAGAAAAAATGATCTCATTTGTGAATGTATTCCTTAAATATGGTTTTAAATATTTTGAGTCCCCACATCTATTAGGTAGGGGTAAAAATGATGATTGGGGAAACCCTGAACTTATTACAAAACTTAGAAATGTAGGCTATTACAGTGATGAGGGAAAAAATGAAATAGAAATTATCGCTAAAAAAATCAAAAAATTTACTAATAAGTATAATTTAACAAATCAATGGTTACAACACATTGCAGATGAACCTACATCTGTTAATGCTAAATGCTATTCTGATGTTTCAATGCAAATCAAAACAATCTATCCAGAAATTAAGATAATGGAAGCAACAAATACTAGAGAAAGCTTAGGGAATGCAATTGATATTTGGTGTCCAATAATTAATGATTTTCAAGAAAATGAAGATTTTTTTAGATCAAGAGAAAAGGCTGCAATTGAAAGTTTAAATGAAATGCGGGGTTTATTAGAAAAAAATACTAAAATGGTATTTATTACTGCTGGTATGGGAGGTGGAACTGGAACTGGCGCAGCCCCAATTATTTCAAAGTTGGCTATGGAAATGGATATTCTCACAGTTGGTATTGTAACAATGCCTTTTGTATTTGAGGGTAAAATTAGAATGAGCCATGCAAATAAGGGTCTGGAAAAATTGAGAAAAAATGTTGATTCATTAATAGTTGTAAATAATAATAAGTTAAGAGATATATATGGAAACTTAGGCGTAAAAGAAGGCTTTTCTAAGGCAGATGAAGTATTAGCTACAGCAGCTAAAGGAATTGCAGAAGTCATAACGCATCATTATACTCAAAATATTGATTTAAAGGATGCCAAAACAGTTCTTTCAAAAAGTGGGAATGCTATTATGGGATCATATAGTTCCTCAGGTGAAAAAAGGGCATTAAATGCAGTTTCAAATGCATTGGATTCACCCCTATTGAATGATAACAGAATTGATGGAGCACAAAATGTTTTGCTACTAATTGTTTCTGGTTCTAGTGAAGTTACTATTGATGAAATAGGTATTATTAATGATTATATCCAGGAAAAAGCTGGAAATAATGCAAATATTATTATGGGTATTGGAGATGATCAAAATTTGGGTGAAGAAATAACTGTAACTGTTATTGCAACTGGTTTTGATATGAAACAACAAGATGAAATCCTGCATATAGAACCAAAGAAAACTATTTATAATTTGGACGATGAAACTAAAATAGTAGAGAATTTTAAAGATGAGGAACCTGTTGACCAATTTGAATTTTCATCAGATGAAATTGATTTTAAAAATATAGATTTTAATATTGATGAAATTAAGATTGATGATTTTGTGAAAACTAATGAGGAAATTAAAAATATAGAGATTGAATTTGAATCAGTTTCGAAAATCAATGAAGTAGTTGACGAAAAAATAGATTTAATTGATAATAGAAGGTTAAATGATATTGAGGTTAATGAACCAGAATTTGTAAAAATAGGTAAAGAATTAAAGTTTGATTTTCCACAGTCTAAAAAGATTGACAATGATAAGGTTGTCCATATTTTAGAGGAGGATCTAAATGAAATTGAGGTCATTGATCCTGTCCAAATTATTCCTTACACAGTTGTTGACGAAAAAAATTCCACAGTTGTCGCTGATGATAGCATTAAAGATGAAAAATTCAATTCTAAAAAAGAAATTAGCCCGTTAAATAGTCCTATTGTTGATGGTTTAGCAAAAAGAACTGAAGAGAGGAAAATTAAATTAAAAGAATTTAATTATAAATTTGTAAAGCAAAGAAAAGTAGAGGATATGGAAAACGAACCTGCCTACAAAAGAGCTGGTATTGATTTAGATGAGATCTTGGATAGTTCAGTTACCTTGTCTTCACTAGATGAAGATAATGATGGCAATTTAGATATAAACTCTAAAAATTCATTTCTACACGATAATGTAGATTAATTTATGACACTTTCTGAAAATATTGATAATAAAATAAAAGAAGCAATGAAAAATAAGGATTCTGTATCACTAGAATCTTTAAGAGCTATAAAATCCTCTATTCTTATTTTCAATACAAAAAAGGGTGGCTCAGGCGATCTTTCCGAAAATGATGAAATTCAAATCCTGAGCAAGTTGGTTAAGCAAAGAAAAGAAAGTGCAGATATTTATTTATCTCAAAATAGACCTGAGTTAGCTAAAATTGAAACCGATCAGGCTGATATAATTAAACAGTTTTTACCTGAACAGTTGACAGAGTTTGAAATAGAAAAAATTGTAAGTGAAATTATAAGCAAATTAAACGCCTCAGGAATGAAAGATATGGGTAAAGTTATGGGTCTGGCAACAAAAGAACTTTCAGGTAAGGCTGATGGAAAAACAATTTCACAGATAGTCCGGAAAAATCTTTCATAATACATAAATGGCCAAGTAGTTCAACTGGATAGAACATCAGATTTCGGCTCTGAGGGTTGAGGGTTCGAATCCTTCCTTGGTCACTATTTTTTTATTTCCAAGTTAGATTTATTGAAAAATCTTATTGAAAGTAAAATAGATGCTATTAACAGACCTATTAAAAAACCAATCCATACTCCTGTGGCTTTAAGATCTGTATATAATCCAAGATAAATCATAATTGGGACACCAAAAACAACGTATGATAAAAAACAAATAACAGAAGGTATCTTTACATCTTGAATACCACGTAAAGCACCTTGAGCAACAATTTGTATTCCATCAAAGATTTGAAATAAAGCTACTATTATCAATAATTTAGAAGCAATACTGACGGTCTCTAAAACATCAAAACTTTCATTGTTATCTAAATAAAGCCAGGGTAGAAAGTCAGAGAAAATAATAAATACCAGAGCAAATATAATTTCAATTATAATTGTAATTAAGAAGATTGATATTGCTATGCGTTTAAGGTTTACATAATCATTAAATCCTTTTTGATTTCCAATTCTTATTGTAGCAGCAACACTTAGGCCTAATGCAACCATAAATGTTAATGAAGATAAATTAAGTGCAATTTGATTTGCAGCTTGATGGTTTACTCCTATAATTCCACAAACCCATATACCTGAAATAAAAAACCCAACTTCAAACATCATTTGTAATGCAGATGGATAACCAAGATTCACAATTTTATTTACAATTATTGAAGAATATTTTAGACTGAATAAGTTATCTATAAATTGATTTATTTTTGGATTAGACTTAATAAGGTATATTATAATTAGAACCATAATAAATCTTGATATTAATGTCCCAATACCTGCTCCGACTAACTCTAATTTAGGAAAACCAAATTTGCCATATATTAAAATATAGTTTAAGACAACATTAATTATATTAGCAATTACCGTAGAAATCATTGCAATTTTTGTAAAAGATAATCCATCAGAAAATTGTTTAAATGATTGAAAAATAATTAATGGAAACAAGGAAATTGCTACTAACGTAATATATGGGTATGCTAAATTAACCACTATTTTAGGTTGACCCATATAATATATTATTGGTTTTGAAATTAAAACTAAAACAGTTAAAATAAATCCCAGTATCGAGCAAATAATTATACCATTTGATAGAATGGATTTTGTTTTTTTATTATCATTTAATGCGTCACTTTCTGCAATTAAAGGTGTGATTGCAGTTGAGAATCCAATTCCAAAAGACATTGCTAAAAACACAAAACTGTTTCCAAGTGATATTGCAGCTAATTCAGATGTTCCCAATTGACCAACCATAGCATTATCTACAAATCCTACTAGGGTGTGACCAATCATACCAATAATGACTGGATATGCTAGTTTTAGGTTATATGAAAATTCTTTAGTGTAAGGTTTTAAAAAATTCAATATCACATTTTATTTGATAAATAAATAGTATTCATCAATAATCTATTTGTCCCATACCAGAAAGCTCTAAAGTTAGTATTATCTGCAAATAAGAAAATTTTTCCTGAGAAATATCTTTTAATTTTGAATGGGACACTTTTAATTAATAATTCTAAATTATCATCAGAAACATATCCACTAAGTAGTGCATTTTTTGAGTATTGAATAGGATTATTGAAGCTATTTTTTTCAGGTTTCATAAAAATAGTATTGTTTTTGAAAGTTGGTAGATTATCATTTATGATACCAAAATTAATAGGATGGCTTTTATCAATTTTTGTATTAAAAATTGTACCGCCAATAACTTGTGATCCAGAAAATTTTCCTCTGTTTTCAAATGAGACATTTGAGGCATATTTATCATTTTTAAGAAAATCAATGCTTATAATTTTATTTTTCTCAAGCCAATTAATTGAACTTCTATAAGCAATTAAATTACCTCCATTTTTTAAATAGTTTTCAATTTTTTTAATGTCAATATTATTTCCAGAATAACTTGGTAGAATAATATGAGAATATTCTAATAGGTTTGTTCTATTCAAATTTTTTATATCAATTTTAGTTATAGGGATCTTATATCTTGTATCAAAAAGATGCCAAATTTCTCCTGCATCATATGCTCGAACTCCACTTCCTACTATTAATCCAACTTTTGATTTTAAAATAGTTGTAAAAGAATTGGAACCAAAACCTACATTATCCTCATATCCACTTGATAACGCGTAAACATCAATTCCTGTTTTATTAGAAATATTAGTCAAAAGATCAAAGATTTTTTCAGGTTTTTGAGATTGCCCTTCAACAGGAATCAGTATGCTCCCATAATCAAAATAATTATTTTTTATTTTAAATGATTTACTGCTGGATTTTAACCTTATTTCTTTCTCCTGTAAATAATTGATAAATGCTGGAAGATTGTAATCATGCGGTTTGATTAAATATCCATAGTTTGAAAAACTATTAATTTTTCCCACTGGTTTTTCAAATAATTTATTGCCTTCAAAATTTTCTTTAAGAAAATCATAATTTACATTAAATGCTAGTGGGAAAGTCCATGCTGAAACATCATAAAACAGACTATCCTTAAACTCTGTTTGAGTATCAAACATTGCTTTTATTAATTTTGATTTTTTTTGCTTAATAGGTACATAATATTTAAATTTTTCTCCATTAGTTTCAAAAACATCAATTTTATGAGCCCTAAGAATTTTTGCTAGTTGATAACTGCTAGTTTTATCTTGATTATTTCCAAAACCAATTCCTTTATATTTTGATTTGGCACTTTCATTAAAGTTGTTAATATAAAACTCATTCATATAACTGAGAAGCTCATTTTTAAGTGAACTAGCAGCTTTAAGTGTAGATATTGTTGTGGTTAATTGATTTCTTATAGCAAAAGGAAATGTAAGAATACCATTTTGACTATTTTGGATATGACCACGAGAACTACCTTGCTCAAACAATATACCTATACCACCATTTGCATCAGGGTATGTTGATCCCTTACCAAAATAGAAATCATCATAATCTTCCTTACTGTAATATAAGCTTCCAATTTTATCTAAATAATCAGAATGATATTTTGCAATTTTTTCAGTTAACGCTTGATTTAAATTAGGGATTAATGGGTTTACTCTTGATGGAAGACCAGGTTGAAAAAAGAATGTAGAATTTGTACCCATTTCATGATGATCTGTAACAATATTAGGTAACCAATCTGTGAATGTTTTAACTCTAGCTTGAGATTCAGGAAGTTGAACTGGTAGCCAGTCTCGGTTTAAATCAAACCAATAATGATTTGTCCTTCCTCCAGGCCAAACTTCGCTAAACTCTCTGTCATTATTATCTGGGTTGGGCACTAAGTTTTTATTTGAATTAACCCAGTTAGCAAATCTCTGAAATCCATCTGGATTTAAGCATGGGTCAAAAAGAATTACAGTATTATTTAAAATTTCATTAGTTTCCTCAGAATTAGATGCTGCTAAGTAATATATTCCTAGAATACTTGCATTTGAGGCACTGGCCTCATTTCCATGAACCCCAAAACCCTGATAAACGATAGCTGGCATATTATCAAATTCATTCATTTTCTTACCATTTGAAATTTCAATATGATCCCTTTGAATTTTTTCTAAAACTTTAATGTTTTTACTTGAGGAAACTTTTAAAATAAGCAATGGTCTATTTTCATATGTTTTACCAGTTTCTTCGATTATTACCCTGTCAGATGCTTTAGCAACAGCATACATATATTGCACTAATTTATCATGCGTGACATGCCATTCGCCAACTTCATGACCTAAAATTTCAGATGGTTTTGGTATGCTTTGATCAAAATTTGTATTATCTCCAAAATAATAGCCTAAATAAGTTTGAGAGTTAAGATTTACAGAGAATATGATGGTAAAAATTAAAATAATATTTTTCATTTTAAGTTTATTTTTTTGTTAATTTTTAAGTTTGTTTTTGGAGCTGTTACGTAGTTCAGAATTTCAAAAGGAAGATTTATTGTTGTCAAAATATTTTTAGTTTTAATATATAATTCTTTTTCAGATTTTGGAGCTAGCTCTATGAAATTAAAATCACTGTGAAAGGTAAATTCACCTAAATACCTTAGTTGAATAGGTGCTACGGAATGATTGATTAATTTTATTTTCAATAGTTTTTCAGCACTAAACATTCCATCACTATTATAACCTTCACTTATTATACTTAAATTCTCACTAGCTACTTCATGCAGATTTTCTTCTTTACCAATGATCAAGTCATGGAACCAAACAAAAGTTTTACCTTGGAATAAAGCATCACTAGTTGCTTTCATAGTTCTATTTTCAGCAATTATAAAAGTAAGAGGTCTGTGATAGCTTTCTCTTTCATTTTTAAAATCCCAATCAATGAGTACATGGACATCACTCGTGCCTATCATAGTAAGGTTATTTTCTAGTGCTATCTGCATAGCTTCCTCAGAAAAAGTAAACATATTTACAACTTCAATACCATGTAAATATTTTTTTTTTATTATTTCCTTGTGGATCGGGTCAAGCCTTGCTATACCATCACTTCTTTGTGCTTCCCAGTGAGGATGATTCCAAAAAACAAATGCCTCTTGATCATTAGCTTCTTTTATAGCATCCATAAATTCTTTAGGTTTTTTGTCTGAATCAAAAAATTTATTGACATCATTTACAAAAATTGCATTGTAATGTCCTGGTGGCATTCCCTTGGTAATTTCTGTTCCATGAACAACAGCTAAAGGTTGTTTCTGAACATATCCAGAGGCAATTTGAAATGATCTGTTTCTATTAGGATGTGGTATATCAACTATATGAGACTGGTATTCGATATGTTCAGTTAGAGATATTAAATCTATGCTATCACGAATTGCTTCATCAACTCTTACAGTTGGCCAAACTAATCCATCAGAAAATACTGTATGAATGTGTAAGTCAGAAGATATAAAAAATTTACCTTCCGGACTCTTGAAAAATGTTTTAACTCCCTGAGAAAATATCATATTAGAGAAAATAAAAAATATGATCGTATATATTAAATTTTTCATAGGCTAACAGTTTTTAATATTCTCTTTTTTATTCTGAAGTATTTTTTTAGACTTGTTGAATATGATGTGTAGTTTGTGAAAATTTTATCAATCATCTTTTTATGAAAATCAAAATCAATTTTTTTTAATATTTCTAATAACTCATAATCTTCACATCCGATTCTGTGTGCTTCAAATCTGAGAGATGATAAAGGCCCCTCCTCACCAGGGTATATAACATGAGTATCTCCAGCAGGAAGGAAGTTATTTGGACCTGCAATTGGAGATGGATGTTTTATAACGCTTTGAGTAAAAGGGTCAGCTTTATATTGGTTTAAACCCCAATGTAAATAGCCCATAGTATTATACTTTGAACCACCCCAACCAAAATAAACTTGTCTAATTTTTTCCATATCTAATGTTCTGTTTAGCCATTTACCACCAGGCACCAAACAAGTATAAACAAGTATTTTTTCACCTAACTTTTCTCTTGATCTAAAAAAATCTTCATTTTCTTGAAAATCATTAATTATTGGACACCAAATATCAATTGCATTCCCTAAGCTTTCTCTAGTATTTGTTGCTTCCATTATCTTAATTTCTGGATAGATTGTTTTGATTTGCATTGAAACATCAGAATAGCATTTAGCATTAACAGATGTAGGTTCATCTGCAATGTGTTGTAACCATTGATTTGTTAAATTATACTTATTAGTAAATTTTTTGATTTTTTTAGCGATAATTTCTATTTCATTTTTTCCCTCATCACTGTAATAGCCTACATTTCTAAGTTTTGTAATAAGTTCAGGGTTTCCCCAATCATCATTTTTACCCCTACCTAATAGATGTGGGGACTCAAAATATTTAAAACCATATTTAAGGAATACATTCACAAATGAGATCATTTTTTCTTCATCTAAAAAAATCTCTCCATTTTTTAGATTAATTAATTCACCCGGGATTTTAACACAATTCTGCCTGCCAGATGCCATCATTTTAGCGTACTTATCCAACATTGAATACCATTTAGGACTCCACCTATTAAGATTATGATATTCCTCCATCTTAGATAAATTAAACCAGTTCGTATAAAAGAAATTACTTGAATCAAGATTAGGTATTAAAGTATTATAAATATTTATTTTAAGTTTTAGTCTTGATACTTTTTCATTTATTAAAACTTTAAAATTTACTATGTGATTTTTAGTTATTAAATCTTTTTCGATAGGAATCTTTATATTAATTAAACTAAATTTTGTTTTGGTAATTATACTTTTGGTATTAAGCGGTTTAATTACCTCAAAAATTTCGAAAGGTGCTCGCCTTATCACATGAGGGTTAATTAATCCTTTAAATCTTTCTGTCCTGCTGTCTAATCCAGTATTTTGTTCAACAGGTACTGCAAGAACCTCACTTAGATCAACTTTATTGATTGTGGGACTTTCATAATCAACCTCTACAGTGGAGTTTAGATCAGATAAGACTATAAGATTGATATCTACAGTAGTATTTAAAGCTGTATTAATAGTGTATGATTTTGGAAATTTAGTTTGATTAAAGTCAGGGTAAACGGCATCTAAAATATTAGAAAAACCTACATCCTGAGCTATTGCTAGTAGTGAAAAAAAAAATAGTATTGTATTAAAAATATTTTTCATTCAAATTTTTATTAATTTAAGAAAAAATTAAAATAGCTTGCTATGAAAAAATATTATTTATTATTACTTCTGATAAGTTTTTTATTTTCTTGCAATGAGAATCAAAAATTAGAAACTTTCTCACTATTTAATGGTAAAAATCTAGATGGTTGGATCATTTATGGAACTGAAAAATGGTATGTTGAGGATAATGAGCTTGTTTGCGAAAGTGGTCCAGACGAGCAGTACGGTTATTTGGGTACTAATGAAAACTATGATGACTTCATTCTTGAATTAAACTTTAAACAGGAAAATAATGGTAATAGTGGCGTATTCTTTAGATCCACTGTTGATGGTACCAAAGTCAAGGGATGGCAAGTTGAAGTTGCACCACCAGGTCTACATTCTGGTGGAATATACGAATCTTATGGTCGTGGATGGTTAATTAAGCCTGATGAGTCTAATGACTCAGTTATACAGATGGGAGAGTGGAACAAGATGAAAATAAAAGTGTTTGGAGATGAGGTTACAACTTGGATAAATGATTTAGAAATGATTAAAATTAAAGACTCAATAATTGGCGAAGGTGTAGGCGGTGTTGCTTTACAAATTCACGATGGTGGAGGAATCAAAGTTAGATGGAAAAATTTAAAGATTCAAAAGCTTTAACCATAAATATCACCGCTTGAATGATCATTACAAGCACCAGTAACACTTCTAAGACAATTTACTTTATCATTAATCTTTAAATAACCTAAAAGAGCAAAAATTCTTAGGGCTCATAAAATTGATGTTTTTGAAACTAATGGAGAAAAATTTAAATATTATGTACCTATTAAGCAAAAAAAATCAAAATTAATAAAAGCAATGTTTGATACTCAAACAGAGTTTAAGGATAGTCTGTTTTATGATGTTTCAGCATGGACTTTCCCACTAGCATTTAATGTAAATTATGATTTTCTTAAAGAAAATTTTGAAGGCAATAAATTATTTGAAAAACCAGTGGGAAAAATTAATAGTTTTTCAAACTATGGATATTTAATCAAACCGCATGATTACAATCTTCCAGCATTTATCAATTATTTACAGGAGAAAGAAATAAGGTTAAAATCCAGCAGTAAATCATTTAAAATAAAAAATAATTATTTTGATTATGGGAGCATACTGATTCCTGTTGAAGGGCAATCTCAAAAACCTGAAAAAATCTTTGATCTTTTGACTAATATTTCTAATAAAACAGGAATTGATGTTTACGCGTTATCAAGTGGATATGAGGATAATGTAGGTTTTGGTTCCAATTCTTTTACAACTATTTTAAAATCAAAAGTTGGATTAATAGTAGGAAGTGGAGTTCGAGCATATGATGCAGGAGAAATTTGGCATCTTTTTGATACAAGATATAAGATCCCTATAACTAAAATTGATATAAAAAATTTGAATAGAACAAACCTATTAGAATATTCTCATATTATTCTACCAAGTTATTCTGGAAATAATATTGACATTAAAAAAATTGAAAACTATTTAAAAAATGGAGGTAATTTAATTGCTTATAGAAGTTCAATTAATTGGCTTGAGAAAAATAAAATTATAAGCATTGATTTTCTTAAAAATGATAAATATGCCTCAAATGTCTCATTTGAAAACAGAGGAAAATTTTCTGGATCACAAGTTATTGGCGGTACAATTTTTAATACAAAAATTGATAAAAGCCATCCTATTAATTTTGGTATCATAAATGATAATCTACCAACTTTCAAAAACAATACTATTTTTATGAAACCTGAAAAAAATAGCTTCAATAATCCTATTCAATACTCAAAAAATGCACTACTTAGTGGATATGTTTCTGATGATAATTTAGAATTATTAATTAAAAGTGTCCCATTCAAAATTAAAAGATATTTCTCAGGAAAAATTTTCTTATTTGCAGATAATACTAACTTTAGAGCTTTCTGGTATGGGACAAATAGATTATTGATGAATACTATTTATTTATCAAATAAAATGTGATATTGAATTTTTTAAAACCTTACACTAAAGAATTTTCATATAACCTAAAACTAGCATATCCAGTCATTATTGGTATGATTGGTCACACCCTAGTAGGATTTGTAGATAATGCTATGGTTGGTCAATTGGGAACATCTGAATTAGCTGCAATATCACTTGGAAACAGTTTTGTGTTTTTAGCAATGTCTTTTGGAATTGGATTCTCAACTGCAATCACACCTTTAATTGCAGAAAGTGACGCATTAAATGATAATAAAAAAACAAAATCCATTCTATCAAATGGTATAATTATTTGCTCGATACTGGGATTTATTTTAACTGTTTTAGTTTTAATTTCAAAACCAATAATATATTATATGGGTCAACCTAAAATAGTGGTTAATTTAGCATACCCATATATTACGTTAGTAGCAATTTCCTTGTTTCCATTAATTATTTTTCAATCATTTAAACAATTTTCTGATGGATTATCTTTTACAAAAATTGCAATGATTTCTACGGTAATTGCTAATATAATTAATGTTGTCTTAAACTATATTTTAATATATGGCAAATTTGGTTTTCCTAAATTAGAGTTAGTCGGAGCAGGTATTGGGACATTAATATCAAGATTTATTATGGTTCTAATTATAATATACCTTATTAAGTCTAATCCAAAAATAAATCAATTTATAGATAACTTATTCAGTCTAAAATATTCTTCAATAATTGTAAATAAAATTGTGAATCTTGGTTATCCATCTGCATTACAAATGATGTTTGAAGTTGGGTTTTTTATTTCAGGTATATGGGTTTGTGGAATTATAGGAGTAAACCATCAAGCTGCAAATCAAATTGCACTTAATTTATCTTCATTAACATTTATGGTTGCATTAGGCCTAAGTGTTGCTGCTACAATAAGAATTGGAAATCAAAAAGGATTTAATGATTATGTAAACCTTAAACGCATAGCAATATCAATCTTCTTAATTACAATTATAATTGAAATTATATTTGCTCTGGTATTTATTATTTTCTCTGACTTTCTACCCTGGCTTTATTTAGATAACAATGAAAGTTTTGATGTTTTAGAGACCGTCAGTATTGCTTCTAAATTATTGATAATAGTAGCTTTATTTCAAATCTTTGATGGAATACAAATTGTTGCTCAAGGTGCTTTACGTGGTATTCAAGATGTAAAGATACCTTCTGTTATTTGTTTTTTATCATACGTTGTTTTTGGTGTCCCAATTATGATTTATCTTGGATTATATACAGATCTTAAAGCCACAGGAGTATGGATTGGTTTTTTAATAGGTCTGTTAATAGCATCTATTTTACTTTCAATAAGATTTTTCAATAAATCTAACTTGGAAATAAAAAAATAGTGACCAAGGAAGGATTCGAACCCTCAACCCTCAGAGCCGAAATCTGATGTTCTATCCAGTTGAACTACTTGGCCATTTATGTATTATGAAAGATTTTTCCGGACTATCTGTGAAATTGTTTTTCCATCAGCCTTACCTGAAAGTTCTTTTGTTGCCAGACCCATAACTTTACCCATATCTTTCATTCCTGAGGCGTTTAATTTGCTTATAATTTCACTTACAATTTTTTCTATTTCAAACTCTGTCAACTGTTCAGGTAAAAACTGTTTAATTATATCAGCCTGATCGGTTTCAATTTTAGCTAACTCAGGTCTATTTTGAGATAAATAAATATCTGCACTTTCTTTTCTTTGCTTAACCAACTTGCTCAGGATTTGAATTTCATCATTTTCGGAAAGATCGCCTGAGCCACCCTTTTTTGTATTGAAAATAAGAATAGAGGATTTTATAGCTCTTAAAGATTCTAGTGATACAGAATCCTTATTTTTCATTGCTTCTTTTATTTTATTATCAATATTTTCAGAAAGTGTCATAAATTAATCTACATTATCGTGTAGAAATGAATTTTTAGAGTTTATATCTAAATTGCCATCATTATCTTCATCTAGTGAAGACAAGGTAACTGAACTATCCAAGATCTCATCTAAATCAATACCAGCTCTTTTGTAGGCAGGTTCGTTTTCCATATCCTCTACTTTTCTTTGCTTTACAAATTTATAATTAAATTCTTTTAATTTAATTTTCCTCTCTTCAGTTCTTTTTGCTAAACCATCAACAATAGGACTATTTAACGGGCTAATTTCTTTTTTAGAATTGAATTTTTCATCTTTAATGCTATCATCAGCGACAACTGTGGAATTTTTTTCGTCAACAACTGTGTAAGGAATAATTTGGACAGGATCAATGACCTCAATTTCATTTAGATCCTCCTCTAAAATATGGACAACCTTATCATTGTCAATCTTTTTAGACTGTGGAAAATCAAACTTTAATTCTTTACCTATTTTTACAAATTCTGGTTCATTAACCTCAATATCATTTAACCTTCTATTATCAATTAAATCTATTTTTTCGTCAACTACTTCATTGATTTTCGAAACTGATTCAAATTCAATCTCTATATTTTTAATTTCCTCATTAGTTTTCACAAAATCATCAATCTTAATTTCATCAATATTAAAATCTATATTTTTAAAATCAATTTCATCTGATGAAAATTCAAATTGGTCAACAGGTTCCTCATCTTTAAAATTCTCTACTATTTTAGTTTCATCGTCCAAATTATAAATAGTTTTCTTTGGTTCTATATGCAGGATTTCATCTTGTTGTTTCATATCAAAACCAGTTGCAATAACAGTTACAGTTATTTCTTCACCCAAATTTTGATCATCTCCAATACCCATAATAATATTTGCATTATTTCCAGCTTTTTCCTGGATATAATCATTAATAATACCTATTTCATCAATAGTAACTTCACTAGAACCAGAAACAATTAGTAGCAAAACATTTTGTGCTCCATCAATTCTGTTATCATTCAATAGGGGTGAATCCAATGCATTTGAAACTGCATTTAATGCCCTTTTTTCACCTGAGGAACTATATGATCCCATAATAGCATTCCCACTTTTTGAAAGAACTGTTTTGGCATCCTTTAAATCAATATTTTGAGTATAATGATGCGTTATGACTTCTGCAATTCCTTTAGCTGCTGTAGCTAATACTTCATCTGCCTTAGAAAAGCCTTCTTTTACGCCTAAGTTTCCATATATATCTCTTAACTTATTATTATTTACAACTATTAATGAATCAACATTTTTTCTCAATTTTTCCAGACCCTTATTTGCATGGCTCATTCTAATTTTACCCTCAAATACAAAAGGCATTGTTACAATACCAACTGTGAGAATATCCATTTCCATAGCCAACTTTGAAATAATTGGGGCTGCGCCAGTTCCAGTTCCACCTCCCATACCAGCAGTAATAAATACCATTTTAGTATT
>CACLGQ010000018.1 GCA_902606555.1 uncultured Bacteroidota bacterium | reverse complement strand
CATTATCATAAGGAGATATTAGAACAATAGGAATCAATCCTATGTGATTTGAAAATTTTTTATAGGTTTTTCCATTTCTTTTTAAAGTTTTTTTATCGCCTCGTTTGATACTACAAACAATATTTTCTTTTTTATTATTTAATTCAAATAGGCCATCAATAACCATGAAATTTTGATTTCTATTTACTAACTGATCATTTCTAAGGTTGAAGTAACTTTTACCAAGTGCCAAGTGATAAATTGAGTCCAGAATATTAGTCTTACCAACTCCGTTATTACCCACAAAACAATTTATTTTTGGATCAAGATCATACTCTTTATCAATTAGATTTTTATAATTAATAATAGAAATTTTCTTCAAATAGGTTGATATCATTAACAGTTTATTAAACTTGCAAATTATGTAAAATAATTAAGTAATTATCATGTTTGATTCGTATAAAATTTTATTTTTGCCAGGTAATTATGGCAACATATAAAAAGAAGTCAGTAAAAAGTAAATCCAGTTTAAAAGCTAAGAATATTGAATCTACTAAACAGGTATTTGACACTCTTGACGATAGTGCTTCAAAAACTGAAACATTTGTAAATCAATATCAAAATTATATTATTGGTGCAATTCTTTCTGTTTTAGTATTATTTTCAGCATATTATGTATATGATAAATTTATTTTACAACCCAAAACTATCGAAAGTAATTTAGAAATTTTTACTGCTCAAAAATATTTTGATTTAGCTATTAAATCAGATGAAAATAAAGACTCACTTTTTAATTTGGCACTCAATGGTGCAGAGGGTAAATTTGGTTTTTTAGATATTATTGAAAATTATTCAGGTACTAGCGCCTCAAATATATCTTATTACTCTGCAGGAATGGCTTATTATAATTTAAAGAAATATGATCTTGCAATTGAATTCTTAGAAAATTTTTCATCCGATGATCAAATTCTTCAATCACTTAGTTTTGCAACTATAGGCGATGCTTTTGTTCAACTGAATCAACCAGAGGATGGGCTAGATTATTATGACTTTGCTTTATCATATTCAAAAAATAGTTTTGTTAGACCTGCCATTCTTCAAAAAGCAGGTGATTTAGCAAAGGAATTAGGAAAATTAAGTGACGCTAAAAAATATTTTCAAGAAATAAAGGATAACTATCCTAAATCAAATGAAGGTAATTTGATTGATATTAAATTAGAACAAGTCAAATAAATTATGTCCACTAAAGACAAATCCTTAAATCTGGACATAGATAAACTAAAATTGGCAGTTAATAGTTCGAATAAAAAATTTGCCATTGTGTGCTCTGAATGGAACATAGAAATAATTAATAGATTATTGAATGGTGCATATAGTTTTTTTAATAAAATTGGTATTGCAAACGATCAGATTTTTGTATTAAAAGTTCCCGGAAGCTATGAACTAATTTATGCATGTTCTAAAGTCCAATTATTAGATAAATACGATGCTATTTTGGCGATTGGAAGTATAATAAGAGGTGAAACTTCTCATTTCAAATACATTTCACAATCAGTTTTTGATGGTATTAAGGACTTAAATATTAATGGAAAAGCACCAATTATTTTATGTTTACTCACAGATGATAACTACCAACAAGCATTAGATAGGAGTGGAGGAAAATTTGGAAATAAAGGATTTGATTGTGCAGCTGCAACTGCACAAGTTTCGCTTATTTGAAATATTTAAAAGGAACTATCAACATTCCAAAGCACTCACCACCATTTTTGTGGATATTTTTGTGGTGAATTTTATGAGCTCTTCTGATTCCTCTTGCATATTTATTATTAATATTTCTAAACATTTTAAATCTTTGGTGAATAAATATATCATGAACTACAAAATATGTGAAACCGTAGAGAAAAATTCCTATTGCAATGGGAAGACCATAGAAAAAACCAAGTTTAGCCCACGAAAGCACGAATAGCATGCTAACAATGGCATAAAAAAGAAAAAAAGTGTCATTTCTCTCAAACCATGAATCATGATCTTTTTTATGATGATCTTCATGAAGATACCAAAGGAAACCATGCATAATGTACTTATGTGAAAACCAAGCCATAAATTCCATTATTGAAAAAGCAGTTAACAACGATAGTATCCAAAAAAAAGTTTCCATATTTACAATATATTTAATCTGTATCTAACATAAGAGCGAGCCAAAACATCAACTTTTTGATAATTCGGAACTCTAACTCTTTTATTTTTTATTTGCATGTGTGATGTATTGTGAAGTTTTTTAAGAAGCCTTTTGTAATATTTATATGCTGCATAAACTCCGAATTTGGAGTTATTTGGGAGCATATAGATCCCTTTTAAAGCTCTGTCAAAGTCTTTTTCAATATCAATCATTATATTTTTTTTTGCATCTTCATCAAAAGAACCATAATCAATACCAGGAAAATAAACTCTATCTAATTTCTTGTAATCATCGTTCAAGTCTCTTAAAAAATTTACTTTTTGGAATGCAGAGCCAAGAGACATGGCATATGGTTTAAGTTTGTTATAATTCTCATTGTCACCCCCAACAAATACTTTTAAACACATAAGCCCTACAACATCTGCCGAGCCATAGATGTAATCATTAAATTCTTTTAAACTTTCATATTTTTTTTTCTTTAAGTCCTGCTCCATACTTTTTAGAAAAGCATTTATTAGTTCTTTATCAATATTACATTTGATAACGGTTTTTTGAAAAGAATTTAGAATTGGATTCAAGCTGATTTGATCTTTAAGTGAATGATTCAAATCATCAATAAATCTTTTAAAGAGTTCTTTTTTATTGTAAGAATGAAAAGAATCGACTATTTCATCAGCAAACCGTACAAATCCATAAATATTATAAATATCCTGTCTTATATTGGCAGAAAGCATTTTAGTTGCTAAACTAAATGATGTACTGTATGATTTAGTAACATTTTTTGAACAATCTTCGGATATTTTATCAAAAAGCTCTTTCATTATTAATAATCATATCTGAAACTAGTTTCCCTGAAACAATCGCAGGAGGGACACCAGGTCCAGGTACTGTTAATTGTCCACTAAAATACAATTTTTTTACTTTTTTACTTTGTAATTTTGGTCTCAATAATGCAGTTTGCATCAACGTATTAGCTAATCCATATGCATTCCCACCAAAAGAATTGTAAGTTTCCTTAAAATCACTAACACAAAAGCTACGTTTATAAACAATATTTTTTTTAATTTCATTTCCAGTAACTTTTTTAATTCTATCTAAAACAATTTTAAAATACTTTTCTCTCAACGCTTCAGAATCTTTAAGATTAGTTGATATTGGTATTAAAATAAAACAATTCTCGTGACCTTTAGGAGCTGTGTGTTCATATGTTTTAGATGTAATATTTAAATAAAATAGTGGATCTGTTGGCCATTTGGGACTTGTATAAATTTCGTCAGCATGCTTGTCAAAATCTGTATCAAAGAATAAATTATGATGATTTAGATTATTTAATTTTTTATTTAAACCAATATAAAACAACAATGATGAGGGCGACCAAGTTCTGTTGTTCCAGTAAGATTCCGAGTATTGTCTAAATTTTACATCAATTAATGATTCCGTATGATGATAATCAGCACCTGAAATTATAATGTCACATTCTTTAAATTCACCATTGACATGAATCCCTTTAACTTTTTTATTCTTAATTTCAATTTTATCAACTTCAGCGTTATTATTAAAACTGACACCATTCTCTTTAGCAATACTAATCATTGCCATAACAACATCATAAAATCCATTTTTTGGTTGCCATGTACCTAGTCCAAAATCCGCATAATTCATAAAATTGTAAAATGCGGGTGTTTTAGATGGTTTAGCGCCAAGAAAAAGGACTGGAAATTGTAGAACTGATCTGAGTCTGGAATCTTTAAATCTTTTTTCAATATCCTTTTTTATGTTGCTAAAAAATAAATTTACTTTTAGTATTGTTTGAGAATTAATGAGCTCAAGAATTGATCTTCCAGGCATTTTATAAAGCATATTTGTTACAGCTAGTTCATAGTTTTCTTTAGATTCTTTCAAAAATATCTTTAATTTTTTACCACTTCCTTTTTCAATTTTTTCAAATTGATCTGAAATATTATCAATATTATCTCCAATTTGTATTTGATTATTTTTATCAAATATTACTCTGTAGGCAGGGTTTAGTTTTTTCATTTTATAAAAATCTTTAGCAGATTTTCCAAAATCATTAAAGAATCTTTCAAATACATCTGGCATCCAGTACCAGCTTGGTCCCATATCGAAAGTAAATCCTTCAGCTTTAAATTGAGAGGCACGACCACCAAGCATATCATTTTTTTCAAATACATGAACATCATATCCAGACTTAGATAAATAGCATGCTGCTGATAAAGATGAAAATCCTGATCCTATAATAAAAACCTTTTTCTTCAATTCAGTATTTAAGTTACTGTTTTTATATTTATGAATAGTGCACACGAGAGGAATCGAACCTCCAAGGGATATTTCCCACTAGGCCCTCAACCTAGCGCGTCTACCA
Source organism: uncultured Bacteroidota bacterium (assembly GCA_902606555.1). Taxonomy (GTDB): domain Bacteria; phylum Bacteroidota; class Bacteroidia; order Flavobacteriales; family Flavobacteriaceae; genus Eutrophosalina. Next base: position 11,652 of record CACLGQ010000018.1, on the reverse strand, counting down.
GTTCCGCCACGTGCGCTAGAGTAGTGACCTGGCTGGGGTTCGAACCCAGGACCCTCTCCTTAAAAGGGAGATGCTCTACCAGCTGAGCTACCAGGTCTTTTTCAAACGCTTGCAAATATAGGGCCGTAAACATACATTTCAAAGATTATTTCTTATAAATTTGTTAAATATGAATTTACCTATCGTACTGCTAGGATATATGGGTTGTGGAAAGACTAAAATCGGTAAAAGTCTTTCAAAAAATCTGAACCTAAAATTTGTTGATTTAGACCATGAAATTGAATCAATATATTCAAAAAATATCACACATCTTTTTGAAAATTTTGGTGAAGTTAGATTTCGTGAGATTGAGAGAGAAGTACTTATAAAAATACTAAATAAAAACGATGCCTTCGTTTTATCCCTTGGTGGTGGAACCCCTTGTTATTTTGATAATATGGAAATTATTCATAAAAAAACTAATTATTCATTTTACATTAATTTAAATTCTAAAGTTTTAGCTGAAAGATTATATATCAGAAAATCAAGCAGACCATTAATTTCTTCTATAGAAAGTAAAGAGGAAATGCTAAATTTCATTAATAAACATCTATTTGAACGGAAATTATTTTACATGAAAGCTAAGCACATTATTTATTGTGATAACAGAGATGTAAAAAAAATATCACAATCAATTATAGAAATTTTAGAAAAGAACAGCTTTTAATTTTGTATTATCAGCAAGTAATTTAATGTTGTCGCTGATGTTAGTTGATAGCGAAATTCCTTTGTAATCTACTTTTACAGGAAACTGTTTATGATTTCTATCAATCAGTACCAATGTTTTAATACTTTTAAAATTAAATTTTAACAAAAATGATAATGAGTAAATTAAAGTTTTACCAGTGTTAAGAACATCATCAATTAAAAAAATCATATCAATTTTTTCATTTGATTTCAAATCTGATAATACTGAATCCTTGGGGTTGTTTTTATTAATTTTTATTGATCTTAGTAAAATAGTTTTTTCAGAAATACACTTTAATTCATTTTCAATAAGTTTAGCAATTTCAAATCCTTTCTCTTTAATTCCAACTATATGAATTATTTCCGAATCTGTAGAGTTTTCTAAAATCTGAAATGCAAATCTGTTACAAATCCTTAATATTTCTTTTTCATTTAAAACCACTGTTTTCATTTAATAATATCCTTTAAAAACTCTTACAAAAATATTAAGAAAATTGTATCTTGCCCAGGATTTCAAAGAATATGTCAAAAAAAAACTTCTTATTGATTCTATTTTTGATTATAAATATTTCTTTTTTATCCTCATGTAAGAAAGATGAATCATCTGATCAGGAAGCCACACCAAAAAGAGATTTAGCTGAGCAATATATAGCAGAAAATGATTCAATTATTGAATTTATGGAAACCCATTTTTATAATTATACAGACTTTGAAAATATTGGTAATAACCAAACACCAGAACTGATAATTGATACAATTGCAGGTGATAATATAAATAAGACACCTATCTCAGAGCAAGTTAAATCTATAGACATTGAGGTTAAAGATGATGATGATAATATTGTTGTACATAAATTGTATTATGAAGTGCTTCGTGAAGGTTCTGGAGATAATCCCACCGCAGCAGACTCTGTTTTTGTCTCTTATAAAGGTATGCTTTTTGACAATACTGTTTTTGATCAAAGAAAGTATCCAATCTGGCTTGAAGCCAAAAATGTGGTCAGAGGTTTTCAGGAGTTTCTTCCAAAAATAAAGAGAGGTGATATAAAAGTTAATCCTAACGGAACTTATGATTTTTTAAATTTTGGTATTGCATTTGCCATTTTTCCATCAGGATTAGGCTATTTTAATAATGGTACTGTTAATATCCAACCATACTCACCATTGATTTTTCAGGTTAATTTAATGACACTTAATAGAACTGATCATGATAATGATTCTGTTTTGACAATTTTTGAGGATTTAAATGGTGACCATAATTTCGATAATGATGACACTGATGGTGATGGTTTCCCTAACTACTTGGATTCAGATGATGATGGTGATGAAATATTAACTAAAGATGAATATGATGTTGATGGTGATGGAGTTCCAGATGATTCTGATGGTGACGGAACACCAGATTATTTGGATAATGATTAAAATTGATATCCCAGAGTCACAATTGTTACCAAGTCGTTAGATTTTACAATTTGATCCACATCATCAATAATTTTATTTACGACCACAATTTCTTTTTCGTTTAAACCTCTTTCAAATCTGAAATCAATTATAATTTTTTTAAATTTTAATGATAAACCATAGTTTAAATAAATTTCTGATTTATCATATAAATTTTCTAATGTGATTTTTTGATTATTATTATCAAAAAATATTTCATAATTATAATTAAAACTAGGTCCAGCAAAGAGACTAAACCTATCAAACAAATCAATACCAAAAAGAACAGGAACAATAATTCTATTTTGTTTGAATTCGTCAACGACAAAATTTTCATGATCCAATGGAAAGGTCAAATCGTAATTTTTTTTTGTAGAGGAATAATAAACTTCTGGTTGTATGAAAAATGATTTGATTAATTTTAATTTGGTGTAAAAACCAAATCTGTATCCATTATTTTTTTCAAACAAATTATGCGACATATTTTCTGATTCAAAAAAAAAATTTTTATTATTAACAGAGTTAAAACTAAGTCCTGATTTGATGCCAGCTTCAAATTGCGATAATGCTTTATTGTTAATAGATATAATTGAAAAAATGCATATGGTTAGGAAGCCAATTATTTTCTTGATATAACTCTTTTGCATTTTTCATATATATTGTTAGATGAGAGCCCGTACTTTTGCATAAGTTGAGTTGGAGTTCCAGATTCGCCAAATGAATCTTCAACACCAACAAATTCCATAGGTACCAAATTATTCCTAACCAAAACCCCAGAGATTGATTCACCCAATCCACCGATAATGTTGTGTTCTTCAGCGGATACCATACATTTTGTTTTTGAAATTGATTTTAAAATTATCTCATAATCTAATGGCTTTATAGTATGAATATTTATTAATTCTGCAGAAATACCTTCTTTTTTCAGCCTTTTACATGATTCAATAGCTTCCCAGACTAAATGTCCTGTTGCGACTATCGTAACATCATTACCTTCAATAAGCTTAATTCCTTTCCCAATTTCAAAATTTTGATTAGGATCAGTAAAATTTGGCACCTTTGGTCTACCAAATCTTAAATAAACTGGTCCGCTATGAAAAGAAATTGAAATTGTAGCAGCCTTTGTTTGATTATAATCACAAGTATTAATTACAGTCATTCCTGGTAACATTTTCATTAACCCAATATCCTCTAAAATTTGATGTGTTGCACCATCTTCACCCAGTGTAATACCAGCATGAGAAGCACATATTTTAACATTTTTTCCAGAATATGCTATGGACTGTCTTATTTGGTCATACACTCTTCCAGTTGAAAAATTTGCGAATGTACCAGTAAAAGGAATTTTACCACCAATTGTCATTCCGGCGGCAATTCCCATCATATTAGCCTCGGCTATTCCAACTTGAAAAAATCTTTTAGGAAATTCATTTTTAAATTCATTCATCTTGAGTGAACCAGTTAGGTCTGCACACAGGGCAACAATATTTTTATTTTTACGCCCTATTTCAAGTAAACCTGCACCAAAACCAGATCTCGTGTCAGTATAACCTTGATTTATAAAATTTTTCATCTAATAATCTCCTAGTGATTCTGGGTTTTGGTCTAATGCTATTTTTAGTTCCTCATCATTTGGTGCAACTCCATGCCATTTGTGTGTTCCCATCATAAAATCAACTCCATTACCCATTTCTGTTTTCATGATCAAGACTATTGGCTTTCCTTTAAAACATAAATTTTTTGCTTCAACCAATTTTTTTTCTAATTCAAATAAGTCATTTCCATTTTCAATTAATAAAACAATCCATCCGAATGCCTCAAACTTCAATTGTAAATTACCCATATCCAAAACATCTTTGAGATCGCCATCAATTTGCCTATTATTATTATCAATTGTACAAATAATATTATCAATTTTATTTGCAGATGCGTACATGATAGCTTCCCAATTTTGACCCTCTTGTAATTCACCATCCCCATGTAAGCTGTACACTATATTATTTTCTCCATTCAATTTTTTTGTAATAGCAGAGCCAATTGCTACTGAAAAACCCTGACCGAGTGACCCGCTTGCAATTCTTATTCCAGGTAGCCCCTCATGCGTAGCTGGATGACCTTGTAATCTTGAGCCTATTTTTCTAAAGGTTTTAAGTTCATCAACAGGAAAATATCCACACCTACTTAACACACTGTAAAAAACAGGAGATATATGTCCATTTGAAAGAAAGAAAAGATCCTCATTTTTACCGTCCATTGTAAAATCATTATTTCTTTTCATTACTTTAAAGTATAGAGTTACCATAAATTCTGCACAACCTAATGAACCACCTGGGTGTCCAGAATTAACATCATTAACCATTCTAAGGATATCTCTCCTAACTTGTACAACAATATTTTTTAAGTCAGACATTAATCAAAAATATCACTAATTAATATTTTAATATTGTTACTCATGTATAACTTATTAACGATTACAATCAATTAATCAACAAGAAATTAATTTGTAATATTTATATAAATTATATTTGAATTTTATGAAATTTCAATTAATAAAGAAGGATGTTAATACCTCAGCTAGACTCGGTAAAATTGAAACTGATCATGGTATGTTTGAAACACCAATTTTTATGCCTGTTGCAACCTCTGCTGCTATAAAGGGAGTACATAACAAGGATCTTATTGAAAATATTTCTCCCAAAGTTTTACTTTCAAACACATATCATCTTTATTTAAGACCTGGTGAAAACACTATTTTTAAATCCGGTGGTATTCATAATTTTATGAGCTGGAAAAATAATATTTTAACAGATAGTGGGGGTTATCAGGTTTATTCACTCTCTTCAAACAGAAAAATTAATCCAGATGGAGTTAAGTTTAAATCACATATTGACGGCTCATATCATTTCTTTAGTCCTGAAAAAGCAATTGATATACAAAGAAATATAGGTGCTGATATTATCATGGCTTTTGATGAATGTACTCCGTACCCTTGTGATAAGAGTTATGCTAGAGAGTCAATGGATTTGACCCACAACTGGCTAGATAGATGTATCAATAGATTTAATTCAACTAAATCAAAATATGATTATAATCAATATTTATTCCCAATAGTTCAAGGAAGTGTTTATAGTGACCTGCGAAAACAATCTGCTGAGATAATAAGCAACCATGATATGCCTGGAAATGCAATAGGAGGTTTATCAGTTGGTGAACCGCATGAGCTGATGTATGAAATGTGTGAAGAAGTTTGTTCAATTCTTCCTGTTGAAAAGCCAAGATATTTAATGGGCGTGGGTACTCCATCAAACATTCTTGAAAACATAGCACTGGGAGTCGACATGTTTGATTGTGTTATGCCAACAAGAAATGCGCGAAACGGTATGTTATTTACAAAAAATGGTATAATTAATATTAAAAATAAAAAATGGAAAGATGATAATAGTAAAATTGATCTTGAAGGCACAACATTTGTCGATACGCTATATACAAAATCTTATCTTAGACATTTATTTAGTATCAACGAGTTTTTAGGGAAAGAAATTGCAACAATTCATAATCTAGGTTTTTACAGTTGGTTAATTGAAGAAGCGAAGAATGCAATAAAAGAAGATAGATTTTTAAATTGGAAAAATGAAATGGTAAAAAATTTTCAAAATAGACTCTGATGAAAATCTTTGATTTATACATAATAAAAAAGTTTATATCAACATTTTTAACAATGTTTTTGATGTTTATTCCTATTGGAATATTAGTTGATATTTCTGAAAAAATAGATAAGTTTAAAGAGCACGAGCTATCATTAGCTCAGATACTAGATTATTATTCAGATTTTGTATGGTACTACGGATATTTCTTGTTCCCAATTTTTGTTTTCTTATCTGTAATATGGTTTACATCAAAACTTTCAAGTAATTCTGAAATAACTGCTATTTTAAGCTCTGGAATTTCATTTAATAGATTTTTAAAGCCATTTATTATTTCCTCATTAATTATTTTTATTTTTTCAGCAATTTCAGGAATGTTTATCGTACCTGAAAAAAATAAGAGTTTTAATGAATTTCAGTATAAATATTTAAGTAAAAATAAAAAGGACAGAAATTTATCAAATTTGTACAAGAAAATATCAGAAAATGAGTACATATACGTAAGCTCATTTAATCCTACCAGAAATCAAGCATATAATTTTTCTTATGAGTTGTTTAATCAAAATAAACTTCTTGAAAAGATAACTGCAAGAAATATAAGATGGATTGAGGATGATAGTGTTTTTAGATTAACTGATTATTTTAAAAGGAGTTTTAAAGATAATTTAGAGATTATTGAGTCAAGAAGAATAAAGGATACGATTTTTAATTTTAATATTAATGATTTATCCTCACTTAAATACCAAGCTAAGGCCTTAAGCTTTTTTGAATTAAATGATTTTATTAAAGAGGAAAGGGCAAGTGGTTCCCCGCTTTTGAATGATCATTTATTAGAAAAAAATAGGAGATTAAGTATTCCTTTTTCTGTTATTATATTGACTCTTTTAGCCGTTTCAGTATCATCTTTTAAAAGAAGAGGAGGTGTTGGGTTAAATCTTGCTTTTGGAATTTCGTTAGCTTTTATTTTTATATTTTTTGATAAATTCTTCTCAGTTTTAGTTGTCAAGTCAGACCTAAATCCGATGATAGGTGCTTGGGCTCCTAATTTTGTTTTCTTGCTCATAACAATGCAAATAATGAAAATGGCAAAAAAGTAATTTTTTTATCTAATAAATGTATATTTGATAAACATTTTATGGAGTATTTAGATTTTGAGTTGCCATTAAAAGAATTAAAGGATCAATTGGATAAGTTTAATGTAATTGGCAACGAAAGTAAGGTAGATATCAGGGATGCTTCCAAAAAATTAAAAGACAAAATAGAGTTTAAGAAAAAAGAAATATATTCAAATTTAACACCGTGGCAAAGAGTTCAGTTATCTAGACACCCATCCAGACCATACACATTAGATTATTTAAATTTTATTACAAATAATAATTTTTTAGAGCTTCATGGAGATAGGAATATTTCTGATGATAAAGCCATGATTGGTGGTTTAGGTAAAATTGATAATCAAACTTTTATGTTCATTGGTCAGCAGAAAGGTAATAATATTAAAACTAGAAAATATAGAAACTTTGGAATGGCTAGCCCAGAGGGCTATCGAAAAGCACTAAGGTTAATGAAATTAGCTGAAAAGTTTAATATTCCTATCGTAACAATGATTGATACACCAGGTGCTTATCCTGGAATTGAGGCAGAGGAAAGGGGTCAAGCAGAAGCTATAGCAAGAAATCTTTATGAGATGTTTAACATTAAAACTCAAATAATTGTTATTGTTATTGGAGAAGGCGCATCTGGAGGAGCATTAGGAATTGGAATTGGAGATAAAATAATGATGCTTGAAAATACTTGGTATTCTGTAATATCACCAGAATCATGTTCCTCAATTTTATGGAGAAGCTGGGATTATAAAGAAGAAGCAGCTAATGTCTTAAAATTAACTCCAATAGACATGAAAGAAAATAAATTGATTGATAAAATAATTAAGGAGCCCTTGGGGGGAGCACATCAAAACAGAGAAAAGATTTTCAACAGCGTTAGAAAAGAGATATTATTCACATATAATGATTTGAAAAAGAAAAAAATCAAAGATTTATTAGATGATAGACTTGAGAGATTTACAAAAATGGGTGTCTACAGTGAATAGATTACAACTATTAACAAATTTTTAAAACTTATTAACATTTCCGTGTTCGTTTTATTGTCTAATTAAATTATTCATTAGTTGTTGATTTTTTTAAGTTAGATATATGAAAAGAGTTGAAAATTTAAAATCATCTTCAATTACAAGTAATCCCACTATTTTTTCAATGCAAAAAGGGAAGTTACCTCCCCAAGCAGTTGACTTAGAAGAAGTGGTTCTTGGAGCGATGATGATTGACAAAAAAGGTGTTGATGAAGTTATTGATATTTTGCAGCCTGACGCTTTTTACAAGGAGAGCCATAAAATTATTTTTAATTCTATTATTAACTTATTTGATAAACAGGAGCCAATTGATATTAAGACTGTTTCTCATCAATTAAAAAAGGAGGGTAATTTAAATACTATTGGCGGAGATTATTACCTTGTTGAGCTTACTCAGAAAGTCTCCTCCTCTGCTCACATAGAGTTCCATTCTAGAATAATTTTACAAAAATTTATTCAAAGAAGGTTAATACAAATCTCAAATGAAATTATCGAAAATTCATACGATGAGACATCGGATGTATTCGATTTACTTGATGATGCCGAATCTAAGATTTATGATATTTCTCAAGGGAACTTAAAGAAGAACACTCAGACAGCAGAAGATTTAGTAATCCAAGCAAAACAAAAAATTGAAGAAATCTCAAAAAAGGAAGGTCTGAGTGGTATTCCATCTGGATTTTATGAAATTGATAAATTAACATCTGGATGGCAGCCAAGTGATTTAATAATTATTGCTGCAAGGCCTGGTATGGGTAAAACAGCTTTTACTTTATCTATGGCAAGAAATATGTCTGTTGAAAATAAGATTCCAGTTGCTTTTTTCTCACTAGAGATGTCATCACTTCAATTAATAACAAGATTAATTTCATCAGAGACTGGTCTTAATTCAGAAAAACTTAGGACTGGTAAACTAGAAAAGTTTGAGTGGGAACAACTAAATGTAAAAGTTTCAAATTTAGAAAATGCACCTTTATACATTGATGATACACCCTCTTTATCTGTTTTTGAATTGAGAGCAAAAGCAAGAAGATTATCCTCTCAGTATGGTATTAAGCTTATTGTATTGGATTATCTCCAATTAATGACAATTGGTACAAGTCAAAAAACTGGAAATAGAGAGCAGGAAATATCAACTATTTCAAGAAACTTGAAAGCTTTGGCTAAAGAACTTGATATTCCTATAATTGCCTTATCTCAGCTTTCAAGAGCTGTAGAGCTCAGAGGTGGCGTAAAAAGACCAATTTTGTCTGACTTGAGAGAGTCAGGCGCTATTGAACAGGATGCAGATATTGTATCATTTTTATACAGACCTGAATATTACAAGATGGATGAGTGGGATGATGAGGATCATTCACCAGCTTTAGGTCAAGCCGAATTTATTGTAGCTAAACATCGAAATGGTGGGCTAAACTCAATAAAATTAAAGTTTATTAGCTCTTTAGGAAAATTTGAGAATCTAAACTCTTATGATAATCCTTTTGAATATGAATCAAAACTTAACAAGGATCAGAAAATAAATCCTGACCAGGCCTTTGAAAGTGGAAGTTATAGATCTGATGATGATAAAAACCCTTTTTAAGTCAATATTTTTTTTATAATTGAAGAAAATTTTTCAGGTTCATTCATAGCTAAATCAGCTAATACCTTTCTATTTAATTCAATTCCATTGGACTTAAGTTTATTAATTAACTCTGAGTAACTAAGGCCATGTTCTCTGGATGCAGCATTAATTCTTGTGATCCAAAGAGATCTGAATGTTCTTTTCTTGTTCTTTCTATCTCTGTAGGCATATGAGAGACCTTTCTCAACTGCATTTTTAGCAACGGTATAAACATTTTTTCTTCTACCAAAATAACCCTTGGCTTTTTTAAGAATTTTCTTTTTTCTTTTTCTAGATGCTACTGAATTTGCTGATCTTGGCATTTTACTTACATTTTTGGTTGGGTGCCTAAATAGAACTTTTGTTTACCCTTAACCTGTTATACAAATTATTTTAATCTTAATTGTTTTTTTATACTTCCCAAATCGTTATCACTCACAAGCGATGAGTGAGTAAGTTTTAACTTCCTTTTTTTTGATTTTTTAGTAAGGATATGATTTTTAAAGGCATGTTTTCTTTTAATTTTTCCAGTCCCTGTTATTTTAAACCTTTTTTTTGCGCTAGATTTAGTTTTTTGTTTACTCATGTTATTTCTTTTTAGCCTTTTTTGGGGACACAAACATAATCATTTTTTTCCCTTCTAGCACTGGTAATTGTTCAACTTTTCCGTATTCTTCTAATTCTTGAGCTAATTTTAATAATAGAATTTGTCCTTGCTCCTTAAAAATTATTGATCTTCCTTTAAAAAATACAAACGCCTTAAGTTTGGCTCCATCTTCAAGAAACTTAATTGCATGTTTTTTCTTGAACTCATAATCATGAATATCTGTTTGTGGTCCAAATCTAATCTCTTTAACAATGACCTTTTGAGTTTTGGCCTTTAGGAATTTCTCTCTTTTTTTCTGATCATATAGAAATTTTTTATAATTAAGTGCTTTACAAACAGGTGGTTTAGCACTTGGTGATATTTCAACTAAATCAGTCTCTAAACTTTTTGCAATAGAAAGCGCCTTTTGAATCGGATAAATGCCTATTTCTACATTATCACCAACAAGCCTTACTTCTGATGCTTTTATAAACTCATTTATGTTGTGAGGGTTTTTTTTAATTACTCTCCCTATACGTCTTCCTCTTTTTCTTCTCAGTGCTGCTATGGCCTTAAATTTAAGTTAATTATTATATGATTTTTTTTCTTCTTTTTTTATAAAGTTAATCAATTCGTCTATATTCATATCACCTATATCATCTCCACCTAAGGCACGTAGTGAAACACTACTATTTTTTATTTCTTTGTCTCCAATTATCCCCATGTATGGTACTTTACTTTGTTCACTATCTCTAATTTTTTTACCTACAGTTTCATTTCTATTATCTAAGGTTGCACGAATTTCAGCTTTTTCAAGAAAACTTGAAACTTTTTCAGCATATTTTTCATGTTTTTCACCTACGCTTATAAGGACTATTTGATTTGCAGTTAACCACAATGGAAAAATCCCAGCAGTGTGTTCTATAAGAATTGCAACAAACCTTTCCAGGCTTCCAAATGGAGCCCTATGGATCATCACAGGTCGCTCATCTTTATTGTTTTTATTTTTAAATGTTAAATTAAATCTTTCAGGTAGATTATAATCAACTTGGATTGTTCCTAGTTGCCATCTCCTGTTGAGAGCATCTTTCACCATAAAATCTAACTTTGGACCGTAAAATGCTGCTTCCCCATACTCAATTACATAATTTAGTTTTTTTTCTTTTGTTGCTTTAATTATGGCTTCTTCTGAAAGTTTCCACATTTCATCAGAACCAATATATTTATCATTATTTTTTTTGTCTTTTAAAGAAATTTGAACCTCATAATTATCAAAACCTAGTGTTTTAAAAACATGTAACACTAAATCAATAACTTTCTCAAATTCTCCAACTAGTTGTTCTTGTGCACAAAAAATATGGGCATCATCTTGGGTAAAACCTCGAACTCTTGTTAAACCGTGAAGTTCGCCACTTTGCTCATATCTATATACTGTTCCAAATTCGGCATATCGTTTCGGTAAGTCACGGTAGCTCCATTGCTCAGATTTATAAATTTCACAGTGATGTGGACAGTTCATTGGTTT
>CACLGQ010000017.1 GCA_902606555.1 uncultured Bacteroidota bacterium | reverse complement strand
TGGTAGAGAGACAATTTCCCTTAGAGGTTATCCAAACCAGAGTTTGTCTAGTCAGGATGGTTCCACTATATATAATAGGTTCTCCTTAGAACTTAGGTACCCAATTACACTAAAGCCTGCTGCTTCAATATTTGGTTTAACATTTATGGAAACAGGACAAGGATATAACAATTTTAGAGAATTTAATCCTTTCAACGGTAAGAGATCTGTTGGATTAGGTCTTAGAATTTTTATGCCTGCTTTTGGACTTTTAGGAATTGACTTTGGATATGGACTTGACTCTGTCAATGAATTTAATTTAGAGCCTAATGGTTGGGAAACTCACTTTGTTATTGGTCAACAGTTTTAGTATTTAAACTATGTTTTACCTAAACAAAAAAACTATATTTTTTCTACTATCTATTTTATTATTTGTTTCAGATATTTTTTCACAAAAACAGCTTAGAGTTGGCTATATAAACATGGATTATATTCTTACCAATTTAGATGATTATAATATTGCAAATAAAGAATATGACATTAAGCTTGATTTGTGGAGAAAAGAGATTGAATCCAGGAAATTATCCATTAAGGTTGCAAATGAAGAGTTAGAAATCAAAAAGCCATTAATCCCCGATGAAATATATCAAAATCTTAAAGATGAAATTGATTTTGATGAAAAAGAACTTAATCAATATATTCAAAAACGTTTTGGACCTGAAGGGGATTGGTTAACTCAAGAGAAAATTCTTATACAACCAATTCAGGATGAGGTACTTGCAATTGTTCAGAAAATCGCTGAAAAAAATAAATTTGATTTTATTTTTGACAAATCATCAGCTATAATTATGCTATATTCGGAAAAAAAATACGATATTAGCGAGCTAGTTTTAAAAAGCATTTTAAGACAGGAAAAGATAGAAAACCTTCAGATTACCTTTGAAGATGACAGAAAGAAGGCTCTTGAGGAAAAAATTCAAAGCAAGAGAGATTCTATCTCAAAATTAAAAGAATTAAGAAAGATTAAAAGAGATAGTTTATTAAGAATTAAAAGAAATAACTTAAAAAGTAAATAGTATGAATCATTTAAAATCATTAACATTTGTATTTTTCCTATCAGTTTGTAGTTTAGGCTTTACCCAAAGTAAAGTTGCTCATATAGACTCTCAATCATTAATTAGTCAAATGCCTGAAGTTAAAGAAGCACAGGCTCAAATTGAGAAACTTCAAAAGACTTATCAAACTGAAATTGAAGCTTCTATGAAAGAATATCAAACTAAGTTACAGACATATTCAGCAGATGCTCAAAATCAAACTGAAGTAACTAATCAAGCTCGTCAAAAGGAATTACAGGGTATGGAGCAAAATATTCAGCAATATCAGCAGACAGCAGCTCAGGATATTCAACAAAAGCAGCAAGATTTATTGAGACCATTGATTGAAAAAGCTAGAGCTGCAATTCAAAAGGTTGCGAAAGCTCAAGGTTTTGATTATGTGATTGATGCTACACCTGGTGGAGCACTTATTTTGTTTGATGGAAAAGACTTAATGGCTGAAGTGAAAACTGAATTAGGTTTTTAAATCAAAACAGAAAAATTATTTTTAAAAAACTATCCTTATTTTTAGGGATAGTTTTTTTTATGAGCTCTTCTCCTATTGGCTTTTTTGATTCTGGAATTGGTGGAATATCTCTTTGGATCAGGGTAAAAGAACTTTTACCAAATGAAAATACAATTTACTTTTCTGATTCCAAAAATTGTCCCTATGGCAATAAACCAATTGAATATCTAAATGAAATTTGTATTAAAAACACTGAGTTTTTAATTAGTAAAGGTTGTAAAATAATTGTAGTTGCTTGTAATACAGCAACTACAAATTCAATTTCAATTCTGAGAAAAAATTTTGATGTTCCATTCATTGGTATCGAACCTGCTATCAAACCTGCAGTATTAAACTCTGTTAGTGGAAAAATTGGAATTTTAGCAACGAAAGGGACCTTATCTAGTACTTTGTTTTCACAAACATCTTCCAACCATTTAGACAAAGTTGATTTAATTAAAAAGGATGGGGATGGATTAGTGGAACTAATAGAAAAAGGAATATTTGAAGGTAATGATTTGACTAGTTTACTTATTAAATATCTAAAGCCAATGATTGATTTTGGAGTTGATCAAATTGTTTTAGGTTGTACACATTACCCTTTTATTAAACCTCTTATTAAGAAACTTGTCAAAGACGTTAATGTTATTGATTGTAATGAAGCCGTAGCATTTCAATTAAAAAATATATTGGAAATCAATAAATTGAATAATTCTGGTAAATTAAATAATTCAAATCATATTTTTTTTAATTCCTCCAGAGATAACACAACTATAAATAAAGTTTTAGAAAATAAGTACGAAATATTTAATTTTGACAAATGAAATTTATTTTTGAAATTTTAGAAAGTGAAGATAATAATCTACTTGTTCTATCAAGTGATTTAGAAATATTTAAAGATAGAATTGTTTTCGATGATGATTCAAAAGCAGAACAATTTCCGTTAATTAAGAATTTATTCTTTTTACCTTTTGTAAAATCCATTACTCTTGATAAACATTTAATATTAATAGAAAAGTTAGATTTTTTGGAGTGGGTTGATGTCCAAGATGAGGTCAAAGAGCAAATTGAGAATTTTTTAAATGGAGGTGGATTAATTTTTAAACCATCAAACCCAATTACAATTTATGCTGAAAATACACCTAATCCAAGCGTGATTAAATTTGTTGCAAATAAAAGATTGGTCAATACTTCTCATGAGTTTAAATCAATTGAAAGTGCACAAAACTGTAGTATTGCCAGAGCATTATTTAATCACGATTTTATAAGTGAATTATATATAGATTTTAATTTTATTTCAATTACAATCAAAAAGGAAAATTCTTGGAATAACTACATAATGGAAATTAGAGAATTTATTCTTTCATACATCAGAGATGGTAATGAAATTATAGATTCAAAATTTGATATAGAAAATGATAAAAATGAATCAATCGATTTTGAAAATATGGATGAAATATCTAAAGAAATAGCAAAATTAATTGATGATCAAATAAAACCTGCTGTCGCTTCAGATGGTGGTAATATTCTTTTTCAGTCTTATGACAGTAAAAGCAAAGAAGTAAAAGTTATTTTACAAGGCGCGTGTAGTGGGTGTCCATCATCAACATTTACCCTTAAAAATGGAATTGAATCAATGTTAAAGGATTACCTTCCTGGAAAAATTTCAAATGTTATAGCTATCAATGGTTAGAGCTAGCTTGTTCTGAACTCTTTTAGATATTTGGGTTCAAAATATGCTAGATCCTCAAAATCACTTTTTTTAAATTTGTTAAATGCTAAATCAATCATATTTTTTGATGTAGGTCTTAATATTGAATTATTGAACGAAAAATTATCATTGGTATTAATTAATTCTTTGCATTTAGATTGACCATCACCTACAATCAATAATTTATTTTCTTTTGAAATATCTATAAATGATTCATGATTGATTATTTCAGGTTTTTCTTTCCTCACTATTTCCAAACTTGAATTATATATACATGAGTAAACTTCATTTCTACGAGCATCAATTGTTGATATTATATATCCATCAAATTTTATTGAGTTAGCTAATATTTTTAATGATGAAATCGAGATCAACGGAATGTCTAAGCCATAACATAACCCTTTTGCGGCTGATAATCCAATTCTTAAACCTGTGTAAGATCCTGGTCCTCGGCTGACCGAAACTGCGTTTAACTGATTAAATTTAATATTATTGTTGTTTAATAGTTCATTAATAAATACGTGAAGATGCTCAGAATGGGAATAATTTAAAGAATCCTGTTCAACATAATCGATCAAATTATTTTCAAAAGATAATGAAACTGAACAATTTGTGGTAGAAGTTTCAATATTGAGTAGGTACGACATTTAATAATTAGTCAATTGATAGCGGAACACCAAAATAAAACTCAAGAACTTTAATTTTAAATATCAGATCAAATTTACTTGTTATCAAATCTGATTGCGCTGATTCAAATCTTTGTTTTACCTGAGTAAAATCAAAGGAACTCATTGCACCAAGCTCAAACTTTTCTCTTGCATATTCATATGAAAGTTCTCTAGATTCTAAAGATTTTTTTGATGCAGCATAAGCTTTTAATGCACCCTTAGCATCATTATACGCTTGATTTATTGTGTTTTCTAAATCTAATTTCTTTTGAAGTAGTTGATTTTCGTTTCTTAGGATGTTAACCTTACTTCTGTTAACATTTGATTTTACCGAAAAGTTATTGAGAATGGGGATAGAGAGACTTAATCCAAAATTTTGCCCAGCGTTTTTATCAAATTGTTCGCTGAATGACTTGGCACCCACAACTCTAGTTGATTGAACAGGTGTTAAAACTCTTTGATTGGTATTTTCAACAAAACCTATAGAAACATTTTGAAATTCTCCAGTACCAATCAATCTATCACTATATGCAATTCTTGTACTGTATGAGTAAAATGCTGAAAGCCTTGGTTGAAGAAGACTCCTATTAAACTCTAGATTCTTTTTTGCAATCTCAAGATTTGTTTCAAAAAGCTTTATTTCATTTCTGTTACTAACAGCTACAGCAAAAATTTCTTGTGGTGATTTATCCAAAATATTTGATATTTCTAAATCATACTCCTCATCAGCAATCTCAAAATTATTATAATCATCCAATAATAAAAGTTGAGCAAGAGCAATCTTTGAAAGAGTATAGTTATTTTGAGCATCAATTAAAGTTTTTTCTACGCTAGCTAGATTAGCTTCAAATTCAAATAAATCACCTTTTGGAATAACGCCATTACTTACTAATTCTTTTGCTCTTTCAACCTCACTTTTTGAAATTTCTAATTGTGACTCTTGAATTTTAATAAACTCTTTATTGAATAATATCTGTAAATATGAATTTGCAACTAATAGTGATATATTTTCTTTCATGTCAGCTAATTGATATTGACTAGAAAGAATTCTTAGGTTTGCCAAATGCAACTGTTTTATATTTTTCAACCCATTGTATATATCGACACCAAGGTTCAAGTTCATTGAAGAGAACTGTGTTGTAATATTCTCGAATAGGCCAGTAGTTATATTTTGATTTAGTCCGACATTCCAAGAGTGAGAACTTCCAATATTAATGTTCGGGATAAAATTACCAACTGCATTTTTTCTATTTATTTCTGAGTCAACATAATCTAGCTCAGACTGTTTTATTGAAATATTTTCATCAATAGCTCTTTTAACACTCATTTCAAGTGTCCATTTTTCCTGAGTATATGAAAATGAAAAAAATAATGTTAATATTAGAATAAATATATTCTTCATAATTAGTTGTCGTATTTATATTCTTGTTCCCCAACATCACCTCTTTTAAGTGGCTCAGTCTTGTTCCAAATCTTTATATTATCACTTTCAGAAACACCACCAAGGACTTCAGCATAGACTCCATCAGAAATACCAAGTTCAATATCCTTTCTCTCAAATTTTTGACCTGAAATTTGGACTTCGACAAAAGGCTTTTTCGTTGAATTATCAAATTGTAATAATGATTCATTAATTGACAATATATCTTTTTTTACATCAGTAATTATTGTTGCATTAGCACTGTATCCAGCTCTAACAACATATTCATCATCTAAAAATACTTCACCTTCAATTTTAAATTGAATAGCACCAGCAACTTCAATACCTTTGGGTGCTATAAGTGTTAATTTTGCATCGTATTCTTTCTCTTCAATTGCTCCCAAAGAAATTTTAAGATCCATACCAATCTCTAATTTACCAACTTCACCCTCATCAACTCTACCCTCAAAAATCATTTTATTCAAGTCAGCTACTGTTGCTATAGTTGTCCCTGGATTAAATGTATTAGCTTCTATTGCTTGGTCACCTTCTTTAACTGGAACTTGTAATACTGTACCTGAGACGGTAGATCTAACATTTGTATTAGTAAGTGCAGATCCTCCAACAGATCCAAGTCTGATAATTTGCAAATCTGAAAGTGCATTTTCTAAATTTTGTTGATCTTGATTATACCTTAGTTCAACTGAATTAAAATCTTGTTCTGATATTACTCCTTTATCAAACAACTTTTTATTTCTCTCAAATTCTTTTGTGGAATTATTTAAAACTATTCTTGCTGTTTTTACTCTTCCCTCTGCGCTGTTAAGTGATTGTTCATTTGGAACCACTTTAATCTTTGCTAATAAATCACCAGCAACTACCTCATCTCCCTCTTCCACAAAAATTTCATCTATAATTCCACTGATTTGTGGAACAATATTAACTTCATCCTCAGGAACAACACTTCCTGTGGCAACAATTTTTTCCTCAATTGTTTGTTTTGATAGTTTAGAGGTTTCATATGTAATAGCAGATCTACTATTCGTTTTGATATAATAGGCCATAGAAAATAAAAATCCTAGTATGATTGCGCCTATTCCAAAATATTTTAAATATTTCATATTATAAATTTAAATTATTATTCTTCTCTTAGAGCATCAATTGGTTTTATACTAACAGCTTTTTGAGCTGGTAGCATACCAATTAATGTACCTAATATTATCATAAGAGCTAATGCTCCAAAAATAAACTTTAATGGAACAGTTGGATTTGTGTAAGGAAAATCTGATAAATCATCAGTTGCGACATTAATGCCGTAAAGGATTAATGTTCCTAAAATAATTCCAATTATTCCAGATAAGATTGTTAAGAAAACAGACTCAGTAATTATTTGATTTCTTATTTGCTTAGGTGTTGCACCTAATGCTCTTCTAATTCCAATTTCTTTTGTTCTTTCTTTTACAGATATTAATAAAATATTCCCAATGCCAATAACACCAGCAAGTATGGTTGCAATTCCAACTATTAGAGAAAGAAATGATAAACCATCAACAAAATTCACTGTGTCTCTAAAAACTTTTCCCAAGTTAAATGAACCTAATGCCTCATCATCTTTTGGATTTATATCTTTAATGTCTTTTAATACAGCTTTCACTTCCTTTTCAACTTGAACAACATCACTATCATCATATGCTGACATCATGAAAAAACCTACATCTTCTCCAGTATTAAATAAATCTTTAAATGTTACAAATGGAATATATATGTCACCATCATCACCAAAACCTCCTCCTTGAACAAACTTATGAACTCCGATGACTTTAAAGGAGATATTGTTAATTGCTATATATTCCCCAATTGGGTTTTCATCTTCTTCAAATAATTCCTCAACAGTTCGTTCACCAATAACACAAACTTTTCTACTATCATTCATGTCAGTTTCATTAATAAATCTTCCTCCATCAAAAACTTTCGTTGTGGCAATCTTAATGTATTCTGGATATTCACCATATACAGCATAAGTTCCAGATTTAGACTTTCTAACTACATTACCTCCTGCAGATCCAAAAACTCCTCTAACATTTCTTGGGGCGATAAATTCAATTTGAGGAACTCTCTTTTTAATAATAGAAACATCTGTTGTTTTTAATTGAATACCACGTCTTGCTTTATATCCAGCATAAGGGAGAGAGGTATATTGTCCCCAAACAAATAAACTATTTGATGAAATGGATGCAAAGGCTTTTTCAAAACCATTGTCAAGCCCTTTTGCAGCTCCTGCTAAAGTTATATAAATGAATATTCCCCAGAGTACACCAATCATAGTAATAATTGTTCTTGTTCTATTTTTTTGAATAGATCCAAAAATTTCTTGCCATGTATCTTTTGAAAATAACTCTTTCATTTACTTATCATTTAAAGCTAGAATAGGTTTGATTTTTGAGGCTCTTTTAGCAGGAATATAACCTGCAATTGCACCAAAAACAATTAACATTACAGTTGCTAAGATCGCTGTATTCAAATCTACATAAGGATCTGTAATGTAAAATTCTTCTTTTAATGTATCGCCAAGAGCTGATAAAAAGCCTACCCCAATGAATAATCCAATGTAACCTGAAATTGTTGTTATAAAAATTGATTCTTGTAATACCATCCAAACTATTGATGATGGTGTTGCACCAACAGCTTTTCTAATTCCAAATTCTTTGGTTCTTTCTTTAATAACAAAAACCATAATATTTGATATTCCAATTATTCCAGCTAGCAGAGTTCCTATTCCAACAAAGATTATGATATAATTCAAAGCCAACGAAAAATCTTGATTATCTTTCATGTCTTTTGCTGCGCTTCTTAGTCTTAATCCTCTAGGATCAGATGGATCTACTTTCTTTTTATTTTTTAGAAATGATTTCAATTTCTTTTCTAGCTCAAGTGCACCTTCATACCCAATTGATGGCTTATATGATAAAATAATTGAATTCACCTTATCTGTGTTCTTTAAGATCTTTTGAAGAGTAGTATATGCTGTATAGATAATTCTTTCTTCATTATCTCCTCCATCATCTTGATAAACACCAACAACTTTCCAAGATCTTCCTCCTCCGCTAACGTATTTACCAATGGCATCCTCATCTCCAAAAAGATCTTGTTTAACTAATCTACCTAAAACAACATTTTTTTCATTATTTAAAACATCTAACACATTAATATATCTTCCAAACATCACCACATTCATTTCACTATCTTGATTTGAAGGTCCAACTCCTCGTATTGTATAATTATTTGATTTTAATTTGTAACCAACTTCTCCGCTAATTGTAATTCTGGGAGTTAATCCTTCAATAAAAAAATCAAACTTATTAGATATGTCTTTTAAATCTTCATTATCTAGTTCGATCAGTCTATTTGATTCGTAACCAGCATAAGGCTTTGATGTTCTTCCTCCGTTTATATATATATTGTTGAATTTAGTATCTGTAAAATATTCATTAAATGTATTTTCTAAACCATTACCAAGTCCAAATAAAACAACGAAAATTAATATTCCAAGTGCAACGGTGAAACCAGCTAAAAAAGTTCGAAGTTTATTACTTTTTATAGTTTCAAAAATTTCAATCCATCGGTCTCTATTAAACATTCTATATAGCCTTTTTTTGTTTAATTTTTTTGTCTTCAACTATAACTCCATCTTTGAGTCTGACTATTCTTTTGCACATTTGAGCAATATCCTCTTCATGAGTAACTACTAGAATGGTTTTACCTTGCTTGTTGATAGTTTGAATAAGATCCATAACCTCTTTAGATGTTTTTGAATCTAAAGCACCAGTGAGCTCATCAGCTAATAGAACCTTTGGTTCTGAAACCATTGCTCTTGCAATAGCCACCCTTTGTTTTTGACCTCCAGATAATTCGTTAGGCATATGAGTTGCCCAATTTTTTAATCCTACATCTTCAAGGTATTTTAAAGCTTTAGTTTCTCTCTCTTTTCTTTTAACACCTAGATAATAAAGAGGGAGAATGACATTTTCATGAGCTGTCTTATAGTTAATTAAGTTAAATGATTGAAAAATAAAGCCAAGAAACTTATTTCTGTAGTTAGCAGCTTTTGTTTCATCCATATTTTTTATAACTACATTATCTAGTTTGTATGATCCCTTATCATAATTGTCTAACATCCCAATGATATTTAATAAAGTAGACTTTCCAGATCCAGATGAACCCATAATAGCAACAAGCTCACCTTCTTCAACTTCAAAATCAATTCCTTTAAGGACATGAAGTGAATTAGTCCCCATTTGATATGATTTGTGTAGCCCCTTTATACTAATCATTTAGTTCCTTATAAAATTTTGAGAGAGTAGTATATATGTAAGGTTGTAGGAAAATAAAGCCAATAAAGAGAGTAAGTATGGATAGGATAACCCATCCTATAAAACTTAATTGCAAAAGAAATAATTTAGTTTTTTTGTCTTTCATTAAATTCCAACTCATTTTTATTGCCTCCAGACCAGATTTTGTTTTTTTATCTGCAAGAATAAAAAACACCTGAGATAATATCAGACTAACTATAATCAATGGAACCAAAACAATTATAAATAATGATAATAAAATTGTTACAATTCCAGACTCAAATATAGGAGATGAATAAGGATTTAAAAATGATGGATCCATAGTGTATGGTAAAGCTGAGGTTCCATCACCATAAGAACTCGGTGAGATTAATTCAGCCAAATTTTCAATATCACCTAAAAATAGTGCTACCCAAATCGCACCAAATATTAATACTGTTGGAACAATGATAGCTAGGGAAAGCAAATAGGCAACCAAAGATGAAAGAAATAAATCTCTTGATTTAAATGCTACAAACAAATCATCTATTTCAACATTTTCAGATTTAGATACTAGAAGAAAAAAATTGCACAATCCTAAAGACAAAGCACCAGATACTAATATGGATGCAATATCTCCAATGTAAGGAATTAAACTTAATGCTATGCCAATTACAAAAAATACGATAGTGCAGCCAACAGAAATTCCCCATTTTTCATTCAGTGACGAAAGTGCTTCGGATTTTAGCTCAGAAATTGATTTCATGGTCAGTAAATTTTAATGTAAGGCGAAAATAATCAATTCAATCAATCTTTAATAAAATTCCAGAAATTAAAAAGTACGATTTAAAAATATCATCAATTTTATGTAATTTTTTTTTATAATAACTAACTGTTTAACTGATTTTTAATAATTCATCAAAAAATTTTCTATCATTTGACAACCTTGGAATTTTATTTTGACCACCTACTTTATTTTTACTTTTAAGCCAATCATAAAATAAATTTTTTCTAGCACTATGTAAAATTGGTTTATCGAGAGTGATATTTTTAAATCTTTTAGCTTTGTAGTCAGTATTATTATCTTGAATAAACAAGTCTAAATCTGACATAAAATCATTAATATTTTTTGGCTCTTTAGAAAACTCAATAATCCAGTCATGATTTCCCTTTTTTCCTGATTGCATAAACCTGGGAGCAATAGTATAATCAACAACTTTACATTGATGTTTTTTTATTACTTTTTCAAGTGCTTTTTCAACATTATCAATAATTACTTCCTCTCCGAATGCATTAATAAAATGTTTTGTTCTTCCAGAAATAATTATTCTAAATGGATCAAGTGAAGTAAATTGCACTGTATCACCAATTTTATATCTCCACAATCCCGAGTTTGTTGTTATTAACATCGAATAATTAACACCCTTTTTAACTTGAGATAAATCAACAATTTTTTCACTTTTTTTCTGATCTGAAACCTCAACAAACTCGTAAAAAATACCATAATCTAACATTAAGAGTAGGTCTCTTCCATTATTAGTATCTTGAATGCCAAAAAATCCTTCACTCGCATTATAGACTTCATAATATTTGAAATCTTTGTTACAAATAATATTATTGAATTCATTTCTATAAGGCTTAAAACTAACTCCGCCATGGAAATAAACCTCTAAATTTTTCCAAATATCATCAATGTATTTATTGCCTGTAGTTTTTAACAATTTATTCATTAAAGTAAGCATCCAGGATGGGACACCAGCTAAACTTCGAACATCCTCTTGCAAAGTTCCTTTTATAATTGCATCAATTTTTTCATCCCACTTATCCATAAGTGAAATTTCATTATTAGGTGTGCTAATCAACTCTGCCCATATTGGTAAATTATCAATTAGTATCGCAGATAAATCACCAAAGTAATTGTCATTATTTTCATATATTTTCCTACTTCCACCAAGTCTTAAAGATTTTCCTAAAAACATATTTGAATTTTCATTGTTATTTAGATAAAGACACAACATATCCTTTCCACCTTTAAAATGACAATTATCTAAAGAAGAATTACTTACAGGAATGAATTTACTTACAGAATTTGTAGTTCCACTTGATTGAGCAAACCATTTTATATTTTCTGACCAAAAAATATTTTGTTGACCATTTATTGTTTTTTTTATTGTTGGAAAAAATTCCTCATATGTAAAACTAGGGACTCTCTCAGAAAAAGTTTGATAATTATCAATTGAGGAAAAATCATATTTTTTTCCAAATTCTGTTTTTTTTGCTTGTTGAACTAGTTTTTTTAACTCTTCGTTTTGAACATCAATAGGATATTTTACAAATAATTCAATTTGATGCATTCTTTTTTTTAACATCCACGATGCAACTGTATTTATAAATGAAAATGGCATTATATTTATACTAGTATATAAAAATAGTTAAAATGTTTAATGGTGTTCTAAAAAAGATGATAACTGAATATGATGAAAAGGTTAATTATTTTTTAGACATGGGTAGTGACTTCATACTGTTTAAAAATTTATTTCAAAGGAATATTACTATTGAGTTTAAAGGATATAGTTGTTTGAATTGTATGTCCGATCAAGAAATTTTCAGACAAGGTTTTTGTAAAAAATGTTTTTTTGATTTACCAAGCACTGCTGACTGGGTAATTAGACCTGAAATGAGTAAAGCTCATCTGGATATAGAGGAAAGAGACTTAGATTATGAGAAGCAAGTTCAACTCCAGCCGCACGTATTATATTTAGCATATACAAGTGAAGTAAAGGTTGGAGTAACAAGAAAATCCCAGGTTCCAACTAGATGGATTGATCAAGGAGCTATTAAGGCAGTTCAAATTGTTGAGGTCCCAAACAGGTATTTAGCTGGAATCGGAGAGGTTAATCTTAAACAAAAGTATAAAGACAAAACAAATTGGAGAGAAATGTTAAAGGGTAAAAGCACAGATGTGAATCTTGAAAAAGAAAGATTAGAGTGTTTAAAGTATCTCCCAGACGAGGTGTTAAATTATGTGACAAATGATGGCAAAACAGTTAAAATTAATTATCCAGTTGATACCATGCCTTTAAAACCAAAAAGCTTAAATATTGTCAAGACTCAAAAATTTACCGGGAAAATTACAGGCATAAAAGGTCAATATTTAATTTTTGAGGATGATACTGTTTTTAATGTTAGGTCTAATGAGGGAATAGTTGTAAAAATATCAATTGACTAAATATTAATCTCTTCATTAACTTCCAAATTGAATTTTTTTCTAAATAAATATACTCCAAGGTAAAGTAAAGGAGTATCTACCAAAGCAACCAAAACTTTAAAAATAAATCCTGATACTAGTAAACCAACAAATAAATCCCATGGAAGAGCACCAAATGAGCATAAAAGAAAAATTACTGTAAAAGTATCTATGAATTGTGAAGTAAATGTTGAAAAATTATTTCTTAACCACAGCATCCTCCCCTGAGTTTTCTTTTTCCAAAAATGATATATCCTAATATCAATGAATTGGGCAAATAAATATGCTAACATTGATGATAATACTGCAATACCTGATAAATAAAAAACTTGAGTAAATGTTTCATTGTCAACCGGTGAGGCATCAATTGCTGGAACTTGATTAGCTATATATATAATAGATAAGGAGAAAAATGAAGCAAAAATTCCTGCAATAACAATTTCATTTGCTTTCTTTTTACCATAAATTTCAGATATTAAGTCAGTAACTAAAAAAGTTATGGGATATGGTAATATGCCAACTGATAGCTCGAATAATTTCAATCCAAAAATCTCTAATTCAAAAGGATGCCAAAAGAAAAATTTTTGAAATATTAGATTTGAGACTACTAGTGATGTAATAAATATTGCACCTAAATACAGATAAATTTTTTTGGCAAGATCAAGTTTCTTAGAGTCCGAGTAATCCATTACATTTACTTATCTAAAATTAAAAAAAGGATTTATATTTTGAAGGAATCCATAGTATATTTTTCTTTGGGATCAAATATTGGTGACAGGAAATCCAATTTAATTAATTGTATAGAATTAATTGAAGAAAAGGTAGGAAATATAAACCTGGTTTCTAGTATTTATAAAAATTCTGCACAGGGCTTTGACGGTGATTACTTTTTTAATTTATGTCTTGAGATTACAACTTCAAAGAATCCACAGCAACTAATATCAATAATTCTAAAGATAGAGCAGGAGATGGGCAGAAAAAGTAGAGATTCAAAAAATTACGAATCAAGAATAATTGATATTGACATTATTTTGTTTGACGACCTAGTATTGGATGAGAAAAAATTAAAAATACCACATCCCAAATTTCATGAAAGAAATTTTGTTCTTTTACCACTTATTGAAATTAATAATCAATTAGTCAATCCAAAAACAAATATTAGTGTTGAGGATTACTTAAAAAATATAAGGCCAGATAATTCAATTGAGAAGTTAAATTTTAATTATCAAGAAGTTTAAAGAAACTCCAAATAACTATGCCTGCTGCTATAGAAACATTTAGAGAATGTTTTGTACCAAATTGATTTATCTCCAGTACTTCATCGCAACTATTTACAATATGTTGTTTTACTCCATTTATTTCATTTCCAAATATTAATGCATGTTTTATATCTGATTTTTCAATATTTAGATTTGAAAGATTCATTGAACCTTTTGCTTGTTCAATTGCCCACAATTTAATTTTCAAGGATTTGAGGTTTGATATAAGGTCTTCTATTTTTTCACAATATTCCCAATCAACACTTTCAGTTGCTCCAATTGCAGTTTTAGTAATTTTTCTATTTGGGGGTGTAGCGGTTATTCCACATAGATAAATTTTTTCAATTTTGAACGCATCACAAGTTCTGAAAATTGAACCTATATTATTTAAACTCCTAATGTCATCAAGAATAATGATTAGTGGAGTTTTTTTAATAGATTTAAAAGTTGAAATATCAATTCTGTTTAGTTCAGAGTTTTTTAATTTTCTCATTATTTCAGAATTATAATATAAACATATAAAATTATTGTAATTGGCTAAAGATATTAAAAAAGAAACCCCTTTAATGAAGCAATACCGTGATATTAAATCTAAATATCCCGATTCAGTTCTTTTATTTAGGGTTGGAGATTTTTATGAAACTTTTCACGATGATGCAATAATTGCATCAAAAGTTTTAGGTATTATTTTAACTAAAAGAGGAGCTGGATCAAGCTCAGAAACTAAATTAGCAGGATTTCCATATCACTCCTTGGATACTTATTTACATAAGCTAGTAAAGGCTGGCTACCGCGTAGCCATATGTGAACAGCTAGAAAATCCTAAGCTTACTAAAAAAATTGTAAAAAGAGGTGTCACCGATTTAATTACACCTGGAGTTGCGCTCAATGATGAAATATTATCGAAGAAAACAAATAACTTTTTAGCAGCAATTAATATAAATAAATCAATTTTTGGGGTTTCATTTTTAGATATTTCTACTGGAGAATTTTTAGTTAGTGAGGGAAATGAGGAGTATATAGTGAATTTGATTCAAAATTTTGGGTCTAAAGAAATTCTGATAACAAAAGAAGATTCCTTGAAGCTTCAAAACAAAAATATTAATCATGATTATTTTTACTTTGTCGATGAGTGGTTGGTAAACCTTGATACTTCATTAAAAAAAATTAAAAATCATTTTGGTGTTACTACAACGAAGGGATTTGGAATTTCAAACAAAAATTCTGGTCTTATATCAGCTTCAATGATATTACATTATCTAGAGGAATCACATAAAAAAGATTTAAGTCATATAAAAAAATTGAGTCTGATAAATGAGCAATCATGTTTACAAATGGATAGATTCACTTTATCAAATCTTGAAATTTTAAATAGTAAATTTTCTGAGGGTAAAAGCTTGCTTGATATAATTGATAATACAATTACACCAATGGGTGCAAGGTTATTAAGACGTTGGCTTTGTTTTCCAAGTATTGATATTGAGGAGATTAATATTAGAAATGAAATTGTTTCTGAAATAATGAAATCGTATATCAACGATCAAGATTTTATTTATGATTTTAAATCTATAATTGATATTGAGAGAGTTGTGTCAAAAATTGGTAACCTCAAGGTTAATCCTCGCGAATTATTAAACCTTAAAT
The DNA here is from genome assembly GCA_902606555.1 of uncultured Bacteroidota bacterium. Taxonomy (GTDB): domain Bacteria; phylum Bacteroidota; class Bacteroidia; order Flavobacteriales; family Flavobacteriaceae; genus Eutrophosalina. The sequence continues at coordinate 729 of CACLGQ010000017.1, read as the reverse complement.
TATCATTGGAAAAAGTTTTGTTAATAAAAAAAGCTTTATCTAAGTCTACTAATAAGTTTTTAAAAAATATTTCTACAGATTTAACAAATAATTCACCAGTTGTTAGAATTCTTGATACCTATCTTAACGATGAAGTTCCAGTAAATATATCAAAGGGTGGTGTTATTAGAAAAGGAATAAATAAGGACTTAGATAAATATCGAGATTTATTGAATAATGGAAAAAATTATTTAAATAGGATTTTAGAAAGAGAAATAAAAAATACACAAATCCCCTCTCTTAAAATTAATTTTAATAATGTTTTTGGATATTACTTAGAAGTTACAAATGTGCATAAAGACAAGATCCCTGAAAGTTGGATCAGAAAGCAAACTTTAGTCAATGCTGAAAGGTACATCACAGAAGAATTAAAGGAATATGAATCTAAAATCTTACACGCAGAAGAAAATATTGCAGTCCTTGAGAACAAAGAGTTTAATAAGCTAATAAAAAAAATAATTCCACATATTTTAGGAATTCAAAATAATGCTGCTAAAGTTGCATATTTAGACTGTTTGATTTCTTTTGCTGAAACAGCTACCTTAAATGATTATACCAAGCCTGAGGTTAATAAAAGTTATGATTTTGAGGTTTATGACTCAAGACATCCAGTGATTGAACATTCCTTGGAGGAAACAAAATCTTACATACCTAATGACATAAAATTAAATAGAGATAATCAACAAATCA